>PAVT01000067.1 GCA_002713165.1 Verrucomicrobiota bacterium | reverse complement strand
TAAGCAAATTTAAACATGCTTGCAAGAGTTTGTTAATGGCACCTTTTAGCACATCTAAAGTATCTGTGAATACCATGTCCACCTCATCACCAAATTTCTGTGCTGTACCTATTACAGCATCTTCCACTTTATTTACTATAGAAATCTTGTCTTTACCTTTTTCTTTCGCTTTTGCCAATTGAGAAGCTTTGTGATCGGCCATTTTAGCTTCTTGTGTCTTTTTCTTAGCAAGGTAATTTGTCTGCACCTTTTTTAAGTCTGCATTCAGTCCAGTACCAAGGTCTATGTTTACTTCTTTAGCGATGTATTTAATGCCGATTACATAAACTGTAAGCACTGGATTCACCAATAAAAATAACACCAGCAATTGTAATCCTACTTTTTTCATTTTTTCAAAAAACAGTACAATTATTGCCAGTATTATCAGCACCTTAAGAACAATAGACTGGGACAATGCAAGCAAGACTAGTTGAATGCCAATTAAAGCATTTGCCCAACCCAAATACTCTACCCCCTGGTCCAACAATTCACTGACTCCTTGAAATGATCCTGCAATCAAAGGAACTTTAGTACTTGCTCCTGAGGCAGCTGCTATTTTAAGTTCACTGATTAACAATAAAGAGGAAAGAGTTTCTTCGGATACTGACATCAAGTAACTTTCGGCAAGCTGATGTGGCTTCTGCCAGAAGATAAGAAACAATGCAATTACGAGTAATAAAACGAATGGGATGTTTTTTCTTAAACCTAAAACTTTCATTGTCTTGTTTGTTGATTTCAAACCTAATAAATGAAATCAAACAAAACAAATAGAAGACCGCATTTCAACCTACCAGCTGCCCCCTGCACCGCCTCCGCCAAAACTACCACCTCCAAAGCCACCGAAACCGCCTCCACCGCCGAAGCCACCAAAACCGCCACTACCTGAGCTAAAATTGTTATAATAACCTCTGTGACGATTGTTCATAGATCCCATTAACCATAGGGCTGCCCACAGTCCCATATTGTTTCTTCTTCCATATCTTCGGGCTCTGCCAATGGTGCTTGCCAGCATAATAACAACAAAAAAGAGGATAAAGAAAAATCCAAAAAGTGGAAATGGCTTGGATCGCTTTTTATTCCTTTGATTGTATTGATCAGCAGAATACTCACCCTTCGTAAGGTCCATTAAAATCTTTAATGCAGCATTGACTCCACCAGGGTAGTCGTTGCGTTTAAAAAATGGAATCATTTCGATTTCCACAATACGTTTTGTTGTTGCATCAGGCAATACTCCCTCCAAACCGTATCCGGGTGCAATAAACACTTGACCTTTTTGATTTCCCACTTTAGGAAGCAGCATAACTACAATTCCGTTATTAAATTTTTCGGAACCCACACCCCATTGTTCACCTAGTTTATAGGCAAACATCGAAGCATCGTAGTCACACAATGAATTCACCGTCACCACCGCAATTTGAGTACTTGTGGCATTGTTAAATTCGACCAGCAAATTTTCCATCTGCTGTTCTTGGGTATTGTCGAGAACATTTGCAAAATCATTGACCAATCTTGGTGGATTGGGTGCTTGAGGAATGCAATCATCTTGTGCAATCAGCAAAGCAGACGCAAGAATGAAAATTGCCAGGAATGCACTTTTATAAAGCTCTCTAAACATCTTTTCCAAATGATATTTCATCCGACAATTCGTTTTGATCATCTGCTTTGTATGGGAAATGGGTTTTCAATTGTTGTCCAACCGTCAAAATGCCTTCTACCAATCCTTTGGTAAACTCTCCATTCTTAAAGTAGTTCATCATCAATAAAGAGGTGCTGTCCCAAAATCCCTTCTTGACTTTTTGATTGATGCCTATATCACCTATAATAGCAAATTGTCGGTCCTTAATGGCAAGATATATCAACACACCATTGCGCAATGCAGTTTCATGCATCTTTAATTGTTCAAAAATGTAAGCTGCCCTGTCAAGTGTTTCTTCTTTGCAGTGATTTTCGATGTGTACTTTTATTTCACCAGACGTGGCCAATTCTGATTGCTGTATGGCGTTACGAATCGCGGCTTGCTTTTCTTCGTTGAATGCTTCTTCCGCCATCATTAATTGAAATTTACTTCCGGAGCTTTCTCTGCTCCATTATCTGCCTCAAAATATCCTTTTTCTTCAAAGCCAAACCATCCTGCATATATCACTCTAGGAATTTTTTTTATGTAGCTGTTGTAATCTCTTGTGACTTCATTGAATTTCATTCTTTCAACAGCAATCCTGTTTTCAGTACCTTCCAGTTGCGATTGCAATTCTAAAAAGTTCTGATTGGCTTTTAATTCAGGATAGCGTTCTACGGTCACCAAAAGTTTCGATAATGCTCCACTCAATTGACCTTGAGCTTCTTGAAACTTTGCAATGGTTTGAGGATTCAAATTGTTAGCATCAATTTTCATAGATGTTGCATTGGCTCTAGCTTGAATGACTTCTGTTAAAGTCTTTTTCTCAAAATCTGCATAACCTTTTACCGTGTTCACAAGATTTGGAATTAAATCAGCACGTCTTTGATAGACATTTTCAACTTGTGCCCACTGGCTAGAAATGGATTCGTTCTTTTCTACCATGCTGTTGTAGCCACAAGACGATAATGTGATCATCGCAAAGCACGCAATAATGAGGTTTTTCAAATTTTTCATTTATATAAATTTATTGGGCAGAACTGATTTCATCCCAAAGATTAAATTAATTTAACAGAGCGCTTAATAAAGTCACTCAATGCTTCACCCTTCAAAAGGTTCTGAGAAAGCAAGGCTAAATCGGCAGCTTGTTTTGTCATCTCCTTTTTCTTTTTATCGTTTTTCTCCGCCAATATTTTTGAAATCAAGGGGTGATTTCCATTCACCTTTAACTCATAGCTTTCGGGTAGATTTCCCATGCCCATCATACCACCACCGCCTATAGCGCTCATGTCCTTCATCCTTCGCATAAATTCAGCTTGTGTGATGGTCATTGGTTGATCTTTTTCGCTTAAACTGACAAAATTTACCGTAAAACTCTCTTTTGGCAAAACTTCTTCTATTACTGGCTTTAATGCATTTTCATCAG
Source organism: Verrucomicrobiota bacterium (assembly GCA_002713165.1). Lineage (GTDB taxonomy): Bacteria > Bacteroidota > Bacteroidia > Flavobacteriales_E > Vicingaceae > PAVT01. The sequence goes on along the minus strand of PAVT01000067.1, from coordinate 26,054 downwards.
CTTCAGACAATTTAGAGGGAATTTCCTCTTCTTTCTGAATCAAATTATCAATTACATCACCATCTACTCTTGAAAAGCTAAAGTCGTTATCAGCTTGTTCTAGCTTCCCTACAAGATGAGCGGTTAATGGAGTATTCATTACTAAAACACTGTACCCTCTATCTTTAGCCGCTGCTATATAAGTGAATTGATCATCGGCATTGGAGGTGTAAAGCACAACTACTTTTTTATTCTTGTCAGTTTGAGCCTTTTTAATCTCCTTTTTATATTCCTCGATTGTATAGTATTTGCCGTCGGTCGTTTTATATAGGGCAAACTTCTGCGCCTTTTCTGCAAACTTCTCGTCAGACAATATGCCGTACTCAATAAAAATTTTGATATCATCCCACTTTTCTTCGAAAGCCTTTCTGTCTTTTTTGAAGAGATCATTCAATTTATCTGCTACTTTCTTGCTAATGTAATTCGATATCTTTTTGACATTTTTATCACTTTGCAAGTAAGAACGTGATACATTTAATGGAATATCTGGAGAATCTATAACCCCATGCAATAAGGTTAAAAAGTCAGGAACAATTCCTTCCACAGAATCGGTCACAAATACTTGATTGGAGTATAGTTGAATCTTGTCCTTTTGAACTTCAAGGTTGTTCTTCAATTTCGGGAAATAGAGTATTCCAGTCAAATTAAAGGGATAGTCAACGTTCAAATGAATGTTGAACAAGGGTTGATCAAAGTTCATGGGATACAATTCCCTGTAAAAGGAATTGTAATCATCTTCCTTTAAATCAACTGGAGCTTTTGTCCATGCAGGATTAGGATTGTTAACAATATTGTCTACTGTGATTTGTTTGTGTGGCTCGGTTGTTTCTTTGCCCTCTTTGTCCTTAATTTTTTTAGGTGTAAAGTCCGGATCATTGATTTCTTTTGTTCCAAACTTGATAGGCACTGCCATAAACTTGCAGTATTTATCCAAGAGCTCTCGTATTTTTCCTTCCGCCAAATACTCTTTTGCATCGTCAGAGATATGCAAAACAATGTCTGTCCCTCTTCCTTTTCTTTGATCGTTTTCTTCGAGCGTAAAATTTGGACTTCCATCACATTCCCATTTCACAGCCTTCGCACCTTCTTTGTATGACTTTGTAAAGATTTCAACTTTATCGGCCACCATAAATGAAGAATAAAAACCTAAACCGAAATGCCCAATAACACTTGCTTTATCCTTGTATTTTTCTACAAACTCTTCAGCTCCTGAAAACGCAATTTGGTTGATGTATTTTTCAACCTCCTCTCCAGTCATGCCAATTCCTTTGTCAGAAAAAGTCAGTGTTTTTTTCTTTTCATCCAATTTAACTTCCATCTGAGTATCACCGATATCGCCCTTTAATTCCCCAAGGTTGCTCAGTGTTTTTAATTTCTGAGTAGCATCAACTGCATTCGAGACAAGTTCTCTTAAAAATATCTCTTGATCTGAATAAAGAAATTGTTTAATGATGGGAAATATATTTTCCGTTTGTACATTAATCGTTCCTTGCGCCATGATAAAATCTTTTATAGTTATTTTTCCTAACTAACCCAAAGTGTATGCCAGTAATGAAACTCTGACATTTTGGCGTTAATGTAATCCACAAAAAGCTTACAATGAAAAATTGGACTAAAGAATCAAATTCACTAATTGCATGTTTTGAGTTTAAAGACTTCAAGCAGGCGTGGGAATTTATGTCAAAAGTGGCAAAGCTAGCCGAAGAAATGCATCACCACCCTGATTGGCGCAATGTTTACAACACAGTTGAAATCAAACTGAGCACTCATGATGCGGGAAATATTGTTACCGAAAAAGACTGGAACTTAGCAGCTGCAATCAATACCTTGGTTTAGCGTAATTCTGCGTTCAATTCAGACTTTAAAGCTTTTATTAAGCGATCCATGATCTTGTCAATGTGCTGATCAGTAAGCGTCTTGCTATTGTCTTGAAAAGTAAAACTTACCCCATAGGACTTCTTCCCTGCCGCGAGATTCTTCCCTTCATAAACATCGAACAAATTGACATTCTTTAAAATTTTTTGCTCTATCCGCTTGGCAATTTTATGGATCGCTTCAAAGGGTACATTTTTCTCTACCAGCAGTGCAAGGTCCCTTCTTACCTCAGGAAATTTAGATACTGCCTCATAAACTGTTTTGGTCGTTTTTGTATACTCCTCAATAGCATCCCAATTAAATTCGGCATAATACACCTGCGTCTTAATGGCAAATTTTCGCAGTTCTGTCGCGCTGATCTCTCCGAATTGAACCAAAGATTGCTTACCCAACGACAAATGGAGTCCATAAGTATATTCATCACTCTTCAACTCAGCAACCTTCCATCGTGATATTCCTAGGCGATGCAAACAGTTAATTACGATATTTTTAAGTGTGTAAAAGTCCTTCGCTTTAGGTTTGTGTTGCCAACCCTCCTCATGTTGATTTCCACATATCCATAGTGACATGCGCTTAAACTCTTCAAAATTCTCCTCACTAGATTTTCGATATATTTTACCAAACTCAAACAATTGCAATTGCTCATTTCGACGATTTAGATTGTATCGAATTGATTCTAACCCCTCATACAACATGTGATTGCGCAATACCTCTGTCTCTTTGCTCAAAGGATTGAGCATGTGTACCAACTCATCTTGACGACTATAATAATCCGGTGAGGACAAAGAATTGTTGAGAACTTCTGAGTAACCCTGACTTGCAAGGTAATTGGCCATAGCATCCTCCACTTTGTGTGGTGAACGCCTAGACTCCTGCAACATGCTACTCATCATTTTATCAGGGAGCACAATATTGTTGTAACCATAAATGCGTAAAACCTCCTCAATCACATCAATTTCTCTAGTCACATCCACGCGGAAAGCAGGAATTTTTAAACGCCAACTACTTTTAACTTCATCTAGAATCTTTATTTCTAAAGATTCTAAAATTATCTTCAACTTAGATTTTTCGATCCTATTCCCAACAATTCGAGAAAGCGTTTCTAAATCCAATTCAACAATGTTGTCCTCAATTGGATGAGGATAAATATCAATGACATTCATCCCTATTTCTCCACCTGCGATTGATTGAATAAGATTTGCCGCACGCTTTAATGCCATCGGAATCATGTTCGGGTCTGCACCGCGTTCATATCGAAACGAAGCATCAGTGTTTAAACCGTGACGTTTGGAAGTTTTTCTAATCCAGACAGGATCAAAATATGCACTCTCTAAAAAAATACCTTGTGTTGATTCAGTAACACCAGATTTTTGTCCACCAAAAACACCCGCAATGCACATAGGTTCATTATCATTACAGATCATCAAATCTTGATCTGACAATGTGCGTTCGACACCATCGAGTGTTATAAATTTCTCATTTTCTGTAGCTGCTTTGATGACCACCCTTTTACTGTTGATTTTTGCAAGATCAAATGCATGCAGCGGCTGACCTAACTCATACAATACAAAATTTGTAATGTCAACTATATTGTTGGTTGGATTGATGCCTATCGCCTTCAGTCTGACTTTCAACCAATCTGGGGATTCCTTTACTTCTACATTTTCTATCGTTACCCCAGAATATCGAGGACAAGCATCATTGTTCTCGACAATAATTTTTACTGGAGCAATGTCCGAAGAAGAAGCCAGTTCATTCACTTTTGGCATCTTCAATGCTGACGATTCGTATAAATTTAAGTAAGCATGCAGATCACGCGCAACTCCATAATGTGAAGCCGCATCAATTCTATTGGGTGTTAATCCTATTTCAAAAATTACATCCTTCTCCAGTTTAAAGTATTCTGCTGCGGCAGTTCCTACCTTAGCATTCTCCTCTAAAACCATAATGCCATCATGGTTATCTCCTAAACCAATCTCATCTTCTGCACAAATCATTCCCTCAGAGACCTCTCCCCTTAGCTTAGACTTTTTAATCTTGAATCCTTTTTCGTCAGGGTATAACATTGCACCGACAAGTGCTACCACTACCTTTTGTCCTTCAGCCACATTGGGCGCACCACAAACTATCTGCAATGGCTCGTCATGTCCAACCTCAACGCTACATACTTTTAATCGGTCAGCATTAGGATGCTGTTGTGCAGACTTTACTTGACCAATAACAACCCCCTCCAAACCACCTTTTATGGCTTGTTTGTATTCAATACCTTCTACCTCGAGGCCTATGTCCGTCAGAATTTCGGCAATTTCCTCATCAGGTTTATCTATCGTAATGTATTCTTTTAGCCAATTGAGTGAGATCTTCATCAAATTGAATTTTGAGGGGTAAAATTAACTAATTCGTGATGCCTTTAGCTGTTAAGAATCAATGTTCCAAATTTTAATTGACTTATCATCGCCTGCACTCACTAGGTATTCTTTGTAGCTTGACCACAGAAGGGCATTCACAGAATGAGTATGTCCTTTATCTGCAAACCCCTCAAATCGTTTGAGCACTCTCATCGTTTGAGCATCCCATATTTTAACTGTTTTATCTTTGCTTGCGGTTGCAAACAATTGACCGTTTGAAGTCGGTTTGAAAGCAATGTCATAAATGGCCCAATAATGCGCTGCAAGTTTTATCTCTTTTCCTGACTCCTTAAGATGTATTTTATGCAATTGGGCATCCTTCTCCCCCGCTAGGATAAAATCAGCGTTCGGAGAATAGCAGACACTGTTGATCGCAGATTCGTATGTGTCACTGTAACCAAGAACACTCCAATCATCGGTCTTCAAAAATGCCATTCTCCCATCTCCTAAACCAACTGCCAGCTCCTTGCGTGAGCTAGAATAAGCTATGCGTCTTATCTTCTCTTCTGTAAGTTTTTTCTGATTGAGTAATTTAAAATCTGGAACGGACCAAATAGAAATGCTGCCATCGCCTGAACTGAACACCAATTCATCTTTCTCTTCTATGTATAAAATGTCAAAAATGTACCCTTTATGCACCTTTAGGTATTTAAATTCCTTCCCTTTCATCAAATCAATAATGTGAACTCCACCTTCAACTTGACCGATCAACAAGTAATTCCATCTTTTCAGAAAGGCTAGACTAATGATGGTTGTTGGTGATTTAGCTACCACCGCTTCAACCTTTAGTTTCTTTAAATCCCATTGAATCACATGCCTGTCAGAGCCTGCAGAGAAAATTTGGTGAGTTTCACCTCCCTCGCAAAGTGCATAAATTGCAGCTTTGTGTTCTGCTAATGTGGCAATTTGTTGAAACTTCATAGGTCAGTAAATCTATGAAATTCTACCCCAATTTACTTTTTGACCAAGCTTGTTTTTTAAGTAACGTTTAAGGCCAGACTGTTCAATTTGATTCAGTTCAGGATCACTAGTTAAAAGTTCATTGGCAGCAGCTCTTGCCTCTTCAATCAATGCCCCGTCCTTGGATAAGTTGGTAAGCTTAAGGTTAATTGGCACCCCACTTTGTTGAGTGCCGCTTAAATCTCCTGGACCCCTTAATTTTAGGTCAACTTCGGCAATTTTAAAGCCATCATTTGTATCTGTCATGGTCTTCATTCTTAGGCGACCATCGGAAGACAATTTATTGCCCGTCATCAATATACAATACGATTGCTCTGCACCTCTTCCTACCCTGCCTCTTAGTTGGTGCAATTGTGAAAGACCAAAACGCTCTGCGCTTTCAATTACCATCAAAGATGCATTCGGAACATTCACACCAACTTCAATTACTGTCGTTGAAACCATAATATCAGTTTCTCCTTTAACAAAACGATCCATTTCGAAGTTCTTCGTTTCAGTAGGCATTCTCCCATGCAATATGCTGACTTTGTATTTAGGAGGTGCAAACCGCTTAAAAATATGTTGAAACCCTACTTCCAAATTGGCATAGTCCAACTTTTCAGATTCTTCGATCAAAGGATATACAATGTAGACTTGTCTTCCTTTCTCAATTTCACTTTCCAAGAATCCATAAAGTCTAAGCCTTTTGCTCTCATACCAATGAACAGTTTTAATGGGTTTTCTGCCAGGTGGTAACTCATCTATCACAGATATGTCAAGGTCACCGTAAAGGGTCATTGCCAAGGTTCTTGGAATGGGGGTGGCCGTCATTATCAATACATGAGGTGGAAGTTTGCTTTTTTTCCAAAGTTTTGCTCTTTGGGCCACACCAAATCGATGTTGCTCATCGATGACAGCAAGGCCAAGTTGCTTAAACTTTACTTTATCTTCAATAAGTGCATGTGTTCCTATAAGTATTTGCAAATTGCCCTCTTCTAAACTTTGATGAATCACTTTTCTCTCTGCACTTTTTGTTGAACCCGTCAGTAAAGCAAATTTTATCCCCAAGCTGGACAAAAGTTCAGAAAGTGATTCGTAGTGCTGTGTGGCTAAGATTTCTGTTGGAGCCATTAAGGCACACTGAAATCCGTTGTCTATAGCAATAAGCATAGACATGATTGCCACAATCGTTTTACCACTTCCAACATCCCCTTGAAGCAGGCGATTTAATTGCTTCCCACTCCCTAAATCTTTTCGAATTTCACGGATGACTTGTTTCTGTGCATTGGTCAGCTCAAAAGGCAGGTAGTGATCATAGAAAGAATTAAAATACTGTCCAATATGATCAAAAGTATATCCCCGGCTTTTTTGGGTATTGACCAATTTTAATTTCAAGAGATCTAGCTGAATAAAGAATAATTCCTCAAACTTTAAGCGGCGCAATGCTTTTTTCAATTCGTCTACATCCTTAGGAAAATGAATCTGCATAAATGCAGCTTCACGCTGCATTAAATTGTGCTTCTTTATTATCTGCTCTGGAAGATTTTCATCAATCTTTCCTTCTAATTTAGGCAGTAAGTTCAACAACAATTTGGCAATATTCTTCGATGCCAACGATTGTCTATTCAGCTTTTCTGATGCATGATAGACTGGCTGATACTTTGATCGTATTGAATTCTTAAATTCAATGACACTCTCCATTTCAGGATGGACAAGGTTTACGGAATTCTTGTAATAATTTAACTTGGCATAGCAGACATAGCGTTCACCTACTGTTAAATAATTTTTGAAAAAATTAACCCCTTTGAACCACATTAAATCCAATTGACCAGAATCATCTCTGAATTTAGCCACCAACCTTTTTTTATACCTACTTCCTATCTCCTCTAGGTGTATAATCTCTCCAACCAACTGAACATATGTCATGTCCGAGCGTATGTCCTTAATTTTTGTGAAGCTTGTTCGATCTTGATATCGAAAAGGAAAGTGCATCAGCAAATCCTCAAAAGTTCGAATCCCAAGCTCCTCCTGAAGTAACTCTGCACGTTTTGGGCCCACTCCTTTTAAATACTCTATAGAGGATTGTAATATAGGATGCATTACTTCATTTGATTTCTTGGATGAAATTGCACCATTGCCTCTCGTAAATATTGCCGATCAAGATGTGTGTAAATTTCAGTAGTCGTGATAGACTCATGGCCCAACATCTCTTGAATGGCACGAAGATCTGCACCACCATCAACAAGATGTGTTGCAAAAGAATGTCGAAAAGTATGTGGACTGATTTTCTTTTTCAATCCCGACTTCTCTGCGAGTTTTTGGATGATGGTATAGATCATAATTCTGCTAAGCGCCCCCCCTCTATTGTTGAGAAACAATGTATCCTCAGCATTCTTTTTCATTGTTTGATGATTGCGTTGTCTTTCACAATAATATTGAATGTATTTTAAGGCCGCTTTACCAATTGGAACCAAACGTTCTTTGTTTCCTTTGCCTTTGACAAGAATGAAGCTTTCGTCAAACAAAATATTGGAGATTTTTAATTCTACCAATTCAGAGACCCTCAAACCACAGCTGTATAACGTTTCTATAATGGCTCGATTGCGTTCCCCTTCTTTTGAACTTAAATCTATGGCTTTTATCAGTCTATCGATCTCTTCTATGGATAAGACCTCAGGCAATTTTAGACCAATTTTCGGGCCTTCTATCAAAGCCGTAGGGTCTTGCTCTACAATGTCCTCCAGCAATAAGTATTTGTAAAAAGCTTTTAGGCCCGAGATGATGCGGGCCTGGGATCGAGCACTTATTCCAAGTTCAAACAATGATTGAATGAATTGTCCAATGAGTTGCTCACTCACTTGATCGGGAGGTGGATCAAGGTCATTTTGATGTAGATATTGAGTAAATTTATCGAAGTCACGTAAATAGGCCTCAGCAGTATTGAGTGCCATCGATCGCTCAAATTTAATATAGCTTTCAAATCCTTTTCGGTAGTTCTTCAACTTCACTTTACAAATGTATACTTTTGAAAAAAGCACCCCAGTGAAACAAAAAATTCTCATCCTTAATGGACCGAATCTAAACCTGATTGGCTCAAGGCAAACTGAAATCTATGGCGAACAATCATTTGAAGAATTTCTCACTCAATTGAGGAATTCATATCCTGATCTACAGATTGATTATAACCAGTCAAACATAGAAGGAGAATTGATCGATAAAATTCAATCTTGCGACTCTCAATATACTGGAGTTGTGCTGAATGCCGGTGGATACACGCACAGTTCAGTGGCCATTGCAGATGCCATATTTGCAATCTCAGTACCTGTAATAGAGGTACACATCAGCCAACCAAAAACAAGAGAAAGAGAACGTTATTTTTCCTTGATTGAAAAAGCCTGTGTAGGTACAATTTCTGGGTTTGGATTGAGTTCTTATAAATTAGCAGTTGAACACTTAGCAAACGACATAAAATGAAAATATCAATCCTTTTTACAGCCATTATAATCCTGCCATTCTCCATCTTTGGGCAAAGTCAATTCCCAGACATTGAAGTAACTGATTTAAATGATGAAGTCATTCAGATTCCAAATGACACCAAAGGAAAATTCACCTTAATAGGAATTGCGTTTTCTCAAGATGCTCAAAACGATTTATACAGTTGGAGCCAACCAGTTTTCAGTGAATTCATGGATAAAAACAACTTATCTTCCTTAGTTTATGATCCAAATGTCTATTTAATTCTTTTGTTTGGAGGCGCTAATCAATTGGCTTATAAAACCGCTAAAGAGCAAATTGATCAAGGCACGGACGAAAGCTTGAAAGACAATGTAGTTTTATACAAAGGTAAAATGGTGGACTATCGAAAAAAACTTGGCCTAAAAAGTAGGAAAAAGCCCTACTTTTTTGTGCTCGATAAATCAGGAGAGATCATCTTTCGAACAGAGGGCAGATATACAAGAGATCTTATAGAAAAAGTTGGTGACCTGATTGAAGAGTAGTTTTTCTTTCAAGTTTGAATGGACCAAGAAATGCATACGCTCAATTATATAAGTCAGATTACTCAGATCCTATGAAACACATCATAAAAACCAAAAATGCCCCAGCACCAATTGGACCATACAATCAAGCAATCCTTGTAGACAAAACCTTATATACTTCAGGACAAATCGCAATGGATCCAAAGACTAACAAACTAAAGACTGCAAACATTCAAGAAGAAACCACACAAGTAATGAACAACCTAGCTGCAGTGCTGGATGCAGCAAATATGGACTTTACAATGGTGGTAAAAAGTAGCATTTTTGTTTCGGACATGAACCACTTTGACAGCATCAACGAGGTATATTCGAATTATTTTGAAGGAGATGCTGCACCGGCAAGGGAAACAGTTGAGGTAGCAAGGTTGCCAAAGGATGTGAATGTAGAAATCTCAATGATAGCCATTGGTTCTTAAATGATTCCATGTAACGATTTGCCTTTAACTGCAAGCGCATCGACACTCTTTTCTACATCAGGGTCTAATTCTAAATAAGGCGCATTGTGCGGCTTCATTCTGCAATCAATCATCAATGGCCCTTCACATCCCCAATGTTTGTAGCGGATAAAAGACTTCACGCCATAAATATCATGTGAAGGATTGCTGCGAGTAAATACACTCCACAATAAATTGGAAAAGGTTTTTGAGATGAATTCACTATCGTCACATACAAGAATTAATGGAAAATTATCGAGTGATTCAAAACTGTCTTCAAGTTTTGTGGCGATTGCATGCATTCGCTGTTCCTCACTTTTGTAGTCTGTGAATTTAGATAATTGAATGGCAATGACACCTGGAAAAGCTAAATGCTGAAGTTGCACATTTTTGTCCCATTCTATTGCTGGCAAGCGAGTACCTAATTCTCTTCTTGCTTCTCCCACTGCTGCTACGACTACTTTTGATCCTGCATTTAACTCTTTACTACTATAGTCAAGCGTATCAATGGTCGTATTGGTATAAAAATGCAAATCTCTTTTCCAATCCACACGCTCTAACATATGTCTAAAGAACTCCTCCTTATGATTGACTGAAAGTGACGGATTGTCATCTTTTGAAGCGATCCATAAAAATTTCGCCAAAGACATTTGTCCAAAGCCTAAAATATGATTTGCTATTGTTAACAGCTCTGCAGGCTGCTTTACTGATTGATATGGAGTATACCGTTCGCTTCCTAATGCGAATAACAATGGATGAACACCAGCTTCATCTACAGCATTTACTTCATGCAAACCAGGTATTTCCTTTGGTATGATGGATCCAGTAATTTCATGAATCAATGCTCCAAATGAAGTGTCTTCCTGAGGAGGTCTACCAACTACGGTAAATGGCCAAATTGCCCCATTTCTATGATAAACTTTATCAACCTTCATCAATGGAAAATCATGGGTGAGGCTATAATATCCTAAATGATCGCCAAAAGGCCCCTCAGCCTTGTTTGATTTAGGAAAGACTTTGCCTGTAATTACAAAATCAGCATCTGATGAAAACAAGTGACCCTCTTTTCTAATATATCTAAACCTTCTGCCACCAAGCATGCCTGCAAAGGTAAGCTCAGACATTCCTTCAGGAAGTGGCATTACAGCTGAGAAGGTGTGTGAAGGTGGCCCACCAACGAAAATAGATACACTCAACGGCTCACCTTTTGCATTCGCTTTCGATTGATGCACTCCTATTCCTCGATGAATTTGATAATGCAATCCAATTTCTTCATTTAAGTTAAATTGATTTCCCGTTAGTTGAATTCGATACATTCCTATGTTCGAATTCATAACACCAGGGCGATCAACATCTTCTGTATACACAATGGGCAGTGTAACATAAGCTCCTCCATCCATTGGCCAATGTTTAATCAATGGCAATTGATCGATCTTTATTTGATTGGATAAAATGGGTGGTGAGAAAACGGACTTTCTTGGAAGAGCGCTAATAGCACCTATTCCTGCACGCAGACTCATCCAAGGATTTTTTATCAATTCAGCTGGGTCTCCTTTTAATCGAACCAAATGCTTTACCAATTCTAAACGATCTCTGAAAATAAAACGGCTTCGATCGATCGACCCAAACAAATTAGAAACTGCAGGAAATTTTGAGCCTTTTACGTTTTCATACAGTATTGCAGGACCTCCAGCTGCAAAGACGCGCAGATGGATGGAAGCCATTTGCAGTTGCGGATCAACTTCTTCTTTTATCCTGATTAAATGCCCATGTTTTTCAAGATCAGCGACACATGCCGACATGCTGGAATAACCCATATTGTAATTTAAATAGAAAAGACAGCGAAAAGCTGCCTTTGTTCATTTATCTATTCAGTGGTCTGTGATTACTGCCTGTGTAGATTTGACGAGGACGACCAATTGGTTCTTTGTTCTCCCGCATTTCCTTCCATTGAGCAATCCAACCAGGTAGTCTACCCATGGCAAACATTACTGTAAACATAGAAGTAGGAATACCTAAAGCTCTGTAAATAATTCCTGAATAAAAATCTACATTCGGATACAATTTACGCTCAACAAAATATTCGTCTTTTAGGGCGATTTCTTCTAGCCCTTTTGCAATCTCTAGAACTGGGTCATTGATGCCTAACTTGTTCAAAACATCATCTGCGGCTTTCTTTATGATGCGAGCTCTTGGGTCAAAATTTTTGTATACTCTATGTCCAAATCCCATCAATCGGAAAGGATCATTTTTATCTTTAGCTTTTGCCATGTATTTCTTTACATCACCACCATCTTTTTTGATATTTTCCAACATTTCTATCACTGCCTGATTTGCACCTCCATGCAAAGGACCCCATAAAGCACTGATGCCTGCCGCAATCGATGCATATAAACTTGCATGAGATGACCCTACGATTCTTACTGTTGAAGTTGAACAATTCTGCTCATGATCTGCATGCAGAATCAACAACTTATCTAAGGCATTCGCAATTACAGGATCCGCTTCATACTTTTCTGAAGGAACTGCAAACATCATTTTTAGAAAATTTGAACAATAATCCAATGAGTTATCAGGATAGTTTGCAGGGTGACCAATTTCGTTTTTATAGGCCCAAGCTGCCATTGTAGGCAACTTCGCTAAAAGACGCTTAATGCTTAAGTCAACATCGTCCCACGATCTATTAGGGTCAAGTGATTCAGGATAAAAAGCAGTAAGCGATGATACCAATGACGACAATACTCCCATAGGATGAGAATTTGAAGGGAAACCCTCCAAAATATTTTTAATATCCTCATGAATCAAGGTATGCTGAGTAATCTCAGTTTTAAATTTGCTGTACTCCTCTGTTGTTGGCAATTCGCCATATATTAATAGATAAGAAACTTCTAAAAACGAGGCTTTGTCAGCTAAATCTTCAATTGAATATCCACGGTAACGCAATATTCCTTCCTCTCCATCTAGAAAAGTAATGCTGCTTGTCGTAGAACCAGTATTCTTATACCCTGGATCAATCGTCACGTATCCTGAACTTCCACGAAGTTTACTAATGTCAATGGCCTTTTCATTCTCTGAACCAGTGACTATTGGCAGTTCAATTGTTTTTCCATCAATTTTCAATTCGGCTGTTTCTGACATATGCGTTTAATTTAAGCGTATTTATTGGCAATATTGCAAGAATATTCTTGAATTGCAAAAATAATCATCTAAGAGCGCTAATCAAAGTACAGCAGCAGTTGTTAGAGAAAGCTTAATGATTTTTTAACAAATTAGGTTATTTCAACTTTATGTATTTTTCGTGCTTGTACTATATTAGTTTAACGCCAAATGAAACTAGCAGCACACATCACTTTTTTTTATGTAGAAGAAAGAATTTTGTACCTAGAAAAAGTGATTGATGGACTGTTGACAATGAACTGCGACACATTTATTTTCATATACACCAATAAGAAGTTAAGCTTAAAGAAAAGAGAACATTCAAATATTCAACAACTGATCTTCCCTTATACAGCTAAAAGCCCCAATTTTCATTTCAATAGTCTTATTGGTAGGATGGGCTGGAAGCAATGGGTACACCCTTATCATCTTAGTTGGGAGCCAAGAAAGGTAATTGAAAAAACCGCTGAAGAATTCGACGTTCAATTGTATTTAGAAGATGACATTGCCTTTACACAAAAAAATCTAGATTATTGGTTAAACCATAAAGACTCCTTGATAAAAAATGGCCATAATTTGGGATTCTTAAGGGTAGAAATTAATAAGGAGATTCGATTAATTACTGACTTGCAATCACCTTTACAAGAAACCCTAACGATTGATCAAACAACCTACCTTGTCAATGATAGCAATCCATATTGTGGTTTTTGGATTTACGATAAAAAAGAATTAAAACGCTTCATTAAAACCAAAGAATGGAAATTTAAGTTCGAAGAATATTTCGTGCGAGAAAAATCTGCAATCGGTTGGCATGGGACTGGTATGAATCGCTATAAGAGTACACTACTTCCATTAGTAAAGAAGGAAAACAACTTACAGACTGAGGAAGGTGCCGCAATCCATCATCTTCCAAATAATTACATTGGTCATCCAGTTTTCTGCAAGGTTCGGTTTCCAATTGCTCTTCCAATAAGCAATTGATTTTCAGCTGAATTCAATGCTGAAAACGTTCAATACTAGAACGAATGCAGAATTACAATGTATTTGGATAGTAGGCTATTGAACCCAATTGTTCTTCGATTCTCAGCAATTGATTGTATTTGGCCATTCGGTCAGAACGAGAAGCAGAACCTGTTTTAATTTGCCCAGTGCTTAATGCTACGGCCAAATCAGCGATTGTACAGTCTTCTGTTTCTCCACTACGGTGACTCATCACAGAAGTATAACCATTTTTCTTTGCCATCTCTACCGCTTCTATAGTCTCGGTCAGAGTTCCGATTTGATTCACCTTAACAAGTATAGAATTTGCTATTCCTTCATCTATTCCTTTTTTAAGGCGCTCTACATTCGTTACAAACAAATCATCTCCAACTAACTGAACTTTATCCCCAATGCAATTTGTCAACTCCTTCCAGCCTTGCCAATCATCCTCAAACAATCCATCTTCTATAGATATAATGGGATATTTCTCTGTCCATTCTTTCCAATACGTCACCATCTCTGAAGCGGTCAGTTTGTCACCTGTAGATTTATGAAGGTGGTATACTTTCTCTTCTTTTAGATAAAATTCAGAAGATGCTGCATCCATCGCAATAAATACATCTTCTCCAGTTTTATATCCTGCAGACTCAATTGCCTTCAACACATATTCAATGGCCTCCTCATTGGAGCCTAAATTTGGAGCAAATCCTCCTTCATCCCCAACATTTGTGGAGAGCCCTTTTTGTTTCAATACACTTTTGAGGTGATGAAATATCTCAGTTCCCATTTGCAATCCGTGGGAAAATGAGTTTGCTTTGACAGGCATCACCATAAATTCCTGAAAGTCTATACTGTTGTCAGCATGTGAACCCCCATTTAAAATATTCATCATGGGAATCGGCATGGTATGGGCATTGATTCCACCAATGTATCTATACAAAGGCATACCTAAATCAAGCGCAGCAGCCTTTGCAACTGCTAGGGAAACTCCTAAAATAGTATTTGCTCCTAGATTGGATTTATTTGTGGTGCCATCTAGATTGATGAGGTATCGGTCAATTTCAGTTTGTGCAAATACATTAACCCCTTTTAATTCTTGTGCAATTGTGCCATTTACATTTTGCACCGCTTTCAATACGCCTTTGCCTAAATATGCTCCAGGATCCCCATCCCTTAATTCAACAGCCTCATGTATCCCTGTAGAGGCCCCTGAGGGAACAGCAGCCCTACCTACATTGCCAGATTGGGTAGTTAGTTCAACTTCAACAGTGGGGTTGCCCCTTGAGTCTAATATTTGCCTAGCATGAATGTGTGCAATCATAATCCTTTAATTGTGCTTACTTTTTTTAATAATTTCAATAAATTGATCAAAAAGATATCCTGAATCGTGAGGTCCAGGTGAAGCTTCTGGATGAAATTGAACAGAGAATGCTTCTTGATTTTTCAAACGAATACCTGCAACTGTATGGTCGTTGAGATGCTCATGTGTTATTTCCACCAAATTTGATTCCTCTGCAGATTGACGTTCTACAACAAATCCATGATTTTGGGAAGTAATTTCTCCTTTCCCTGTGATAAGGTTTTTAACAGGATGATTAATTCCTCGGTGACCATTGTGCATTTTTTCCGTTTTTAAGCCACATGCTAAGGAGAGCAGCTGATGACCTAAACAAATGCCAAAAAGTGGAAGTTTCGTCTCTAAAAGTAATTGAATCTGTTTAACAGTATCAGACATCGCAGATGGATCACCAGGCCCATTGCTTAACATTATTCCATCTGGATTCCAATCCATGACGTCTTTGGTGACGCTATTCATTGGAAAAACTTTCACATGAACTCCTCTATCTATCAAACATTTGATTATGTTATTCTTAGTACCATAATCCATTAAAGCAACCTTGCATTTAACTTTATCGGGTATCTTTTCGAAACTTGCCTTCGTGCTGACTTTGGATGAAAGCTCTAGCCCTTGCATTGAAGGGACTTCTTTTAGTTGTGCTTTTAATCTATCTACATCAAATTCCTCGGACGAGATAATGACATTCATCGCACCTTTGTCTCTTATGTGTCTCACCAAAGCTCTTGTATCAACATCAGTTATTGCCACAATCTGATTGTCTTCAAAGTAATTTTGAAGAGAGCCATCCGCCATTGGACGAGAATAGCCATTTGAGAATTTTTTACAAATTAAACCCGCTATTTTTACAGAGTCAGATTCTGTTTCGTCTTGATCAATCCCATAATTTCCAATGTGGGCAGTCGCACATACCATTAGCTGTCCAAAATAAGAAGGGTCAGTATAAATTTCTTGATAACCAGTCATGCCGGTGTTAAAGCAAATTTCTCCGGTGCTGGTACCTATAATTCCTGCAGATTTTCCTTGAAAAACAGTACCATCTTCAAGTACCACTATACCATTGGTTGTGCTGTTGTCCATACTTCAAAATTTGGTACAAAAAAAAGGATAAAGCGAATTGCTTTATCCTTTTTTTCAATTTTATATCAACAGATTTATCAATCCTTTTTTTCTTCTTCAGTAGATTTATCTTTTGATTCAGCAGTCGGGGTAGATTCTTCCTTTTTAGCCTTTGGAGCTTCATTCTTATCCTCAACCTTTTCTACTTTTACTTCAGCTTTTGGTTCCTCTTCTTTTACAGATGACTCAGTAGCTTTGTTATCTTCTGTTGTCGCACTTTGTTCTTGGGTAGCTGCATTGCCATCTGTACTACCACCTCTACGTCTTCTTCTCTTTTTGGACGGTGCTTTTTTCTCAGTAGTATACAATTCATTGAAATCAACCAATTCGATCAGGCACATTTCCGCATTGTCACCCATTCGATTGCCAGTTTTAATAATCCGTGTGTAGCCACCAGGACGCTCTCCGATTTTTGGAGCTACTTCTCGAAACAACTCTGTTACCGCAAATTTATCATTCAAATAACTAAACACAACCCTTCTTGAATGTGTAGAATCATCTTTTGATTTTGTAATCAAAGGTTCTACATAAACACGCAATGCCTTTGCTTTTGCCAATGTGGTATTAATTCTCTTATGTTGAATAAGAGAACATGCCATATTCGACAACATTGCTTTCCTGTGGGATTTTGTTCTACCCAGGTGATTAAATTTCTTTCCGTGTCTCATTTCTACTAATCCTTATCCAATTTATACTTTGCAACATTCATTCCGAATGTTAGATTCTTGCTTTCAACCAATTCGTCCAATTCGGTCAATGATTTCTTGCCAAAGTTTCTAAATTTCAACAAGTCGCTTTTGTTAAACTGAACCAATTCGCCTAAAGTTTCTACGTCAGCTGCTTTTAAACAGTTTAATGCTCTAACAGACAAATCCATGTCAATCAATCTCGTTTTCAACAATTGTCTCATGTGCAATGAATCCTCATCAAACTCTTCTACAGATGATTTAACTTCAGTTTCTAAAGCAATTTTTTCGTCTGAGAACAACATGAAATGCTGAATCAAAATAGTTGCAGCTTCTTTCAAAGCTTCTTTTGGATGCACTGATCCATCTGATTCAATATTTAAAACCAATTTCTCGTAATCCGTTTTTTGCTCAACACGGTAATTCTCGATACTGTATTTAACATTCTTTATCGGAGTAAAAATTGAATCGATTGGAATGTAACCTATTGGTGCATCTTCGAGTCTATTTTCCTCTGAAGGAACATAACCACGACCTTTACTAATAGTTAACTCCATTTGAATCTTCACAGATCTTTCCATAGTGCAAATCAAATGGTCTGGGTTCAATACTTGAAATGCTGATGTAAACTTTCCTATATCACTTGCAGTAAGCTTATCCTGACCTGAAATGGAAAGGCTAACTTTTTCAGTATCTGTCCCGTCAATCTGTTGTTTAAAACGAACTTGCTTTAAATTCAATATCATAGAAGTAACGTCTTCTACTACACCATCGATGGTAGAAAATTCGTGATCTACTCCTTCGACCTTGATTCCAGTAATTGCAAATCCTTCCAAAGAAGATAAAAGAATTCTTCTGATTGCGTTCCCAATGGTAATTCCATAGCCAGGTTCCAATGGTCTGAATTCAAACTGACCTACATGATCAGTTGACTCAATCATAATTACTTTATCCGGCTTTTGAAAATCTAATATCGCCATAGCTTTTGATGTATTTCTTTGTTAGGTTATTATTACTTTGAGTAAAGTTCAACAATGAGTTGTTCTTTGATATTTTCAGGGATTTGAGCACGCTCAGGCGCCTGAATAAATTTCCCTTTCTTACTTTGAGCATCCCATACCAACCAATCGAAATTCTGTTGTCTGTTAGCCAATGAATCGTTGATTGATTCTAGAGATTTTGAACGCTCTCTCACTTCTATGATATCTCCCTCTTTTAATGAATAAGATGGTATGTTTACGACCTGCTCATTGACCATGAGGTGCTTGTGACCCACCAATTGTCTTGCAGCTCTTCTAGATGAAGCCAATCCTAGTCTGTACACAACATTGTCCAGTCTTGATTCACAAAGCTTTAATAGGTTTTCACCCGTAATTCCTTTTCTTCGAGAAGCTTCAACGAATAAATTGGAAAACTGTCGCTCTAAAATTCCGTAGGTGTATTTCGCCTTTTGCTTTTCCATCAACTGGATAGCATATTCCGATTTCTTACCTCTTCTTTTGTTAGGACCATGCTGTCCCGGAGGATAATTCTTCTTTTCAAGTGCTTTATCCGCTCCGAAGATAGGCTCTTTAAATTTTCTTGCAATTTTTGATTTGGGGCCGGTATATCTTGCCATAATAATCTATTTGATCTTGCTTAATGCTTATTCTATTATTAAACTCTTCTACGTTTAGGAGGACGACATCCATTGTGTGGAATTGGCGTAATATCTACAATTTCAGTTACTTCTACTCCATTGTTATGAATGGTTCGAATTGCAGATTCTCTTCCTGCCCCAGGTCCTTTAACATAAACTTTTACCCTTCGTAAACCTAAGTCATGTGCTTCTTTTGTACAATCAGCAGCAGCTACTTGTGCAGCATAGGGAGTATTTTTCTTCGATCCTTTAAAACCCATCTTTCCAGATGATGACCAGGAAATCACTTGTCCATTTTTGTTGGTCAAAGAGATGATTATATTATTGAATGTAGCGTGGATGTGTGCTTCACCTGCAGACTCCACTTTTACATTCTTCTTTTTCTTTTGTGTAGATTTTGCCATCTTCTAAGATTTATTATTTAGTTGCTATTTTCTTATTTGCAACAGTCTTTCTTTTCCCTTTTCTAGTTCTTGAATTGTTCTTTGTTTTCTGCCCTCTTAGTGGAAGTCCTGCTCTATGGCGAATCCCCCTGTAGCAACCAATGTCCATTAGACGTTTAATGTTCAACTGAACTTCAGATCTTAATGCACCTTCCACTTGATAATCATCGTTTAGGATTTTACGAATTTTCGACAATTCATCATCATTCCAGTCTTGAACTTTCTTCTCCAAGCTTACTTCTGCTTTATTGAGGATGTTTTGAGCCGATCTTCTTCCAATCCCGAAGATATACGTCAAACCTATTTCTCCTCTTTTATTTTTTGGTAAATCAATACCCGCAATTCTTGCCATAGTATTCTATTATTAACCTTGTCTTTGTTTAAACTTAGGGTTCTTTTTATTGATGACATAAAGACGTCCTTTTCTACGAACAATCTTACAGTCTGCACTTCTCTTTTTTATTGATGCTCTAATTTTCATAATTCTTATTTGTATCTATAGGTAATTCTTCCTTTTGTTAAATCATAAGGCGACATCTCAACCTTCACCTTATCACCTGGCAACAACTTGATGTAAAACATTCTCATCTTACCAGATATATGGGCGGTAATAATGTGTCCATTTTCTAGTTCTACTCTAAACATCGCATTTGACAATGCCTCTGTTACAGTTCCATCTTGTTCTATAGATGCTTGTTTTGCCATTTATCTATATTCGTTTTAACCTTTTTTGTTCAATACTTCTTCAATGTATTTGTGCGATGATAGCACCTCTACATTTGATTCTCTTACTACAACATTGTGCTCATAATGTGCTGACGGCTTACTGTCAGCAGTCACTATGGTCCAGCCATCTTTATCTTGTTTTATGTGTCGTTTCCCCATGTTGATCATTGGCTCAATGGCCAAGACCATCCCTTTCTTCAACTTCAACCCTTTCCCTTTTTTACCATAATTCGGTACTTCAGGTGCTTCGTGTAAAGACTTGCCTAACCCGTGGCCGACAAGTTCTCTCACAACTCCATATCCTTTAGCTTCAGCATGAGCTTGAACTGCTTGTCCAATATCCCCAATTCTGTTGCCCGCTATTGCTTCCTTCACTCCTAATTCAAGACACTCTTTGGTGGTTTCCAAAAGATGCCTGAGTTTGTCGTTAATGAGTCCTACTGGAAACGTATAAGCTACATCTCCATAAAACTCATTCTTTATCACACCGCAATCTACAGAGATGATGTCACCGTTTTGCAAGGGCGAATTCGATGGTATTCCATGTACCACCTGATCATTTACAGAGGTACACAAAGTGTTTGGGAAACCATTATATCCCTTAAAACCTGGAACCGCTCCATGATCTCGAATATAAGTTTCAGCAACTCTATCAAGTTCAAGTGGGGTTACTCCGGGTTCAACCCATTTAGCCACCTCAGCTAAAGTTTTTCCAACAAGTAAAGAACTCTCTCTTATTAATTCTATTTCCTCCTCAGTTTTCAAGTAAACCATAGCTATCCAGCCATGTTAATGCTTGATCTTCCCTTAATTCTTCCTGATTTCATCAGGCCATCATAATGCCTCATCAACAAATGACTTTCAATTTGTTGAAGTGTATCCAATATTACACCTACCATAATGAGTAGAGATGTACCTCCATAGAATTGAGCAAACTGTCCATTCACACCAAACTTTGATGCAAAAGCAGGAAGTATTGCTACAATTGCTAAGAATATTGAACCGGGCAATGTTATTCTTGACAACACATTGTCCAAGAAATCGGCTGTTCTTTTTCCAGGTTTTACACCTGGAATGAAACCACCGTTCTTTTTCATATCATCTGCCATCTGCTTTGGATTCACAGTAACAGCAGTATAAAAATAGGTGAATGCAATGATCATCAATGCAAATATGAAATTGTACCAGAATCCAGTATAATCACTCAATACTGCTGTTAGACCAGTTAACGATTCAGTATTTGCAAAGCTTGCTAAAGTAATGGGTATAAACATAATTGCTTGAGCAAAGATGATCGGCATTACACCTGCTGCATTCACTTTTAAAGGAATGTACTGACGAACTCCACCGTATTGTTTTGATCCTACAACTCGTTTTGCAAACTGCACTGGAACCCTTCGAGTTCCTTGCACGAGAAGTATAGTTGCAATAATTACGAGTAACAGTATGACCAACTCTACCAACAATATTACCATTCCACCTCCTTTAACTCTAGAGGCAAATTCTGCCACAAATGCAAAGGGTAGATTAGCAATAATACCAATCATGATGATTAATGAAATACCATTCCCTAGTCCCTTTTCGGTAATTCTCTCTCCTAACCACATCACAAACATGGTTCCTGTAATCAAGATAATGACAGTGGATACCCACCAAAATGGACCCTCAGGTCTCACCATTTGTCCTGCTGCAGTCATTTGAGGCACTTGGGAAGCGATGTAACCAGGTGCCTGAAAACCTACGATTGCAATCGTCAACATTCGTGTAATCTGGTTTATTTTTCGCCTTCCACTTTCTCCTTCTTTCTGAAGTTTTTGAAAATATGGAATGGCAATTCCCAACAGTTGAACAACGATGGATGCAGATATGTAGGGCATAATGCCTAAGGCAAAAATTGAGGCCCGAGAAAAAGCACCTCCAGCAAAAAGATCAAGTAAACCTGCAATACCTCCTGTATTTCCGGCATTTGCCTCTTGAAGTGCCACTGAATCAATACCTGGAAGTACAACGTACGATCCTAAGCGATAAATCAACAACAAACCAAGTGTATTGATGATTCTAACTCGAAGGTCCTCTATGGTCCAAATATTCTTTATTGTCTCTATAAATCGCTTCATGTTTTACGAAATGATTTCAGTGGTTCCACCTTTAGCTTCGATAGCCTCTTTCGCAGTTTTTGAAAAAGCATGTGCTTTTACATCAATTTTGGCTGCTAAGTCGCCTCTACCTAAAATCTTTACCAATGTTTTTTTAGAAGCTAATCCATTTTCAATGAGCACTTCTAAATCAACGTGTTTTACTTTTTTATTGTCTATTAATCCTTGAATAACGTCAAGGTTAATTCCTTTGTATTCTTTGCGATTTATGTTGGTAAATCCAAACTTGGGAACCCTTCTTTGAAGAGGCATTTGCCCTCCCTCAAAACCTATTTTCTTGGAATAACCAGATCTTGATTTTGCCCCTTTATGGCCACGTGAAGCAGTTCCTCCACTTCCAGATCCTTCACCTCTTCCTAGGCGTTTACCCTTTTTAACCGATCCTTTTGCAGGTTTTAAATTACTTAAGTCCATTTCCTAAACGCTTATCAAATTATACTTTATCTACCTTCACTAGGTGCTTCACCTTGTTGATCATTCCTAAAATCTGAGGAGAATCTTCGTGCTCAACAGATTGGTTGTTTTTCTTAAGCCCCAATGCATCTAACGTAAGTTTTTGGTTCCGTGGGCGATTGATTCTGCTTCTTACTTGTGTTACTTTTATCTTAGCCATCTGTTTTCTAATTATCCGTTGAATACTACATCTAAATCAACTCCTCTGTGTTTTGCAATAGTATAAGCATCACGCATACTTTCTAAAGCTTTGATGGTCGCCTTTACAACATTGTGAGGATTTGAAGATCCCTTTGATTTTGCCAATACGTCATGAACACCAACACTCTCCAATACAGCGCGCATTGCTCCACCCGCTATAACTCCGGTACCATTCGAGGCTGGTTTTAAAAACACTTGTGCACCACCGTATTTGGCCTCTTGTTCGTGAGGTACTGTGCCATTTACCACTGGCACTTGAATCAAGTTTTTCTTCGCATCGTCAATTCCTTTTGAAATTGCCTCAGTCACTTCATTTGCTTTACCTAGACCGTAGCCCACAATACCATTTTCGTTTCCAACTACAACGATTGCAGAAAAACTAAAATGCCTTCCCCCTTTGGTTACTTTGGTTACCCTTTGGATTCCGACCAGTTTGTCAACAAGCTCAATTTCGCTTGACTTAACTCTTTTTGTATTAACGTTTGACATCTATACTTTTTTTTCTATCGTTCTAACTAAAAATTTAAACCTGCTTCTCTAGCACCATCTGCCATGGCTTTTACTCGACCATGGTACAAGTAACCGTTTCTATCAAAGCTAACAGTATTGATGCCTTCACTTTTTGCTTTCTCCGCAATTGTAACTCCTACCATCTTAGCAATCTCTACCTTCGTTCCCTTTTTTGATGCAATTGACTTATCACGTGAAGAAGCTGACAAAAGTGTTTTACCACTTATATCGTCAATCAATTGTGCATAAATCTCTTTGTTGCTTCTGAATACAGACATTCTAGGTCGATCCGCTGTTCCGCTTACCACCTTACGAATTCTTCGTTTAATTCTTATTCTTCTATTTAGCTTCGTTAATGCCATAATAATATTATTTAGCAGCAGATTTACCTGCTTTTTTACGTATGTACTCTCCAACAAAACGCACACCTTTGCCTTTATAAGGCTCGGGTTTGCGCAATGATTTAATCTTCGCAGCAACCTGACCAATCAGTTGCTTGTCATATGACTGCAGTGTAATAATTGGGTTTTTACCTCTTTCAGTTTCAGTAGTAACCTTTACCTCGTCTGGCAAAAGCATCACAATAGGGTGCGAAAAACCCAATGCCAAATCTAATCGTTGTCCTTGATTTGAGGCTCTGTAACCAACACCAACCAATTCTAATTTTAATTCAAACCCCTCACTCACACCTTGAACCATGTTGAACAAAAGTGCACGGTACAAACCATGCTTCGCCTTATGATCTTTGTTTTCAGAGTGGCGTTTCACTATCAGTTGGTTCTCCTCTTGCATCACACTGATGCTAGGATCTATCGTTTGGTTCAATTCTCCTTTGCTTCCTTTTACATTGACCACATTTTTGTCAGAGATTTTAATCTCGACACCCTGAGGTATATCTATTGGAGCTAATCCTATTCGTGACATATCTTAATTGATTCTTTAATTAATAAACGTGGCATAATACTTCTCCACCCACATTTTCCCGTCTAGCCTCTTTGTCAGTCATAACGCCTTTGGATGTTGAAATTATCGCTACTCCTAGTCCATTGATCACCCTAGGCAAATTATCAGCGGGTGAATATTTTCTTAAACCAGGTCTACTTACCCTACTTAAATGGCGAATTGCAGGAACCTTAGAAACAGGGTGATACTTTAAGGCAATCTTAATGATCCCTTGCGGATTTTCGCCTTCTATGAGTTTAAAATTCAGTATGTACCCCTTTTCGAAAAGAATTCTTGTGATTTCTTTTTTCAAGTTTGAAGCTGGAATCTCTACAACACGATGCTTTGCTAATGAAGCATTTCTTAATCGTGTTAAAAAATCTGATATCGGATCTGTCATTTTTATAATATTATTTTACCAACTTGCTTTTTTAACTCCAGGAATTAATCCCTTACTGGCCATTTCTCTAAATGTGACCCTTGATAATCCAAATTGTCTCATATACCCCTTAGGTCTTCCAGTCAATTTACATCGATTATGCATTCTTACAGCTGCAGAGTTTTTTGGAAGTTTCTGAAGACCTTCATAATCTCCCTCAGCCTTTAAAGCAGCTCTTTTCTCAGCATACTGCTCAACCATTCTTGCACGTTTTCTTTCGCGTGCTTTCATTGATTCTTTTGCCATGGTTATTCTTCGTTTTTTGTTTTTTGAAATGGCATACCAAATTCCTTCAACAATGCCCTTGCCTCATCATTTGATTCTGCAGATGTTACAAAAGTGATGTCCATTCCACCAATTTTATTGACTTTATCGATGTCTATTTCAGGAAAAATAATTTGCTCTTTAATTCCAAGGGTATAGTTACCATTTCCGTCAAAACCTTTGTTGCTAATTCCTCTAAAATCACGCGTTCGCGGAAGAGAGACAGCAATAAGTCTATCGAGAAATTCATACATGCGTTCACCTCTAAGGGTAACTTTTACACCTATGGGCATACCTTTTCTCAACTTAAAGTTCGAAATGTCCTTTTTAGAGTATGTAGCAACAGCTTTTTGACCTGTAATCGCAGTCATCTCATTGATAGCATTTTCAATCAGTTTTTTGTCTGCTACCGCATCGCCTACTCCTTGATTGACACAAATCTTTTTCAACTTGGGTATTTGCATCGAACTTTTGTAGTTAAAAGTTGACATCATGTTTTTCGTGATGTCCTCTTGATACTTTGTTTTTAATCTTGGCGTATACATTATTTTACTACCTCTTTTGATTTCTTAAAATACCTTACAGATTTTCCATCCTCGTTTCTTCTGCCTACCCTAGAAGTCTCCCCTGTTGATGGATCTACCAACATTACATTCGAAATATGAATAGGTGCATCTTGTTTCAAGATTCCTCCATCCTGATTGTTGGCATTTGGTTTTGTGTGCTTACTGTTTTTTCTTATCCCATCGCCTTCAAGATACACTCTTGAAGTCTCTGGCATAACTTTGATCACCTTTGCCTCTTGTCCTTTGGATACACCGGCTATTACCTTTACTGTATCCCCTTTTTTTATCTTTAACTTGGCCATTTTCTTAATGTATTTATAATACCTCAGGTGCTAATGAAACAATCTTCATAAACTGCTTTTCACGCAATTCTCTTGCAATGGGTCCAAAAATCCTTGTGCCTCTTAGCTCACCTGTTTGGTTCAATAATACCACAGCATTATTGTCAAAACGTATGTAAGAACCGTCTTGTCTTCTGACTTCTTTTTTTGTTCTTACCACGACTGCTTTAGAAACAGCTCCCTTCTTTATATTTCCAGAAGGCATTGCGCTTTTCACTGTCACAATGATTTGATCTCCAATAGAGGCATATCTCTTACGTGTACCCCCTAGAACTCGTATACAAGCGACTTCCTTTGCTCCGCTGTTGTCAGCTACCGTTAATCTAGATTCTTGTTGTATCAT
>PAVT01000066.1 GCA_002713165.1 Verrucomicrobiota bacterium | reverse complement strand
TCGGTCAAGCCAATAATGCAACTACTAATACAGGTGTTCGAGGTTATGCAGGGGCTACACCAGCAGGTGCAAACTTCGCAATTGGAACATACGGTACTGCTCCAGAAACAAGTGATGGAATTAATTATGGTATCTATGGTACCGCTTCAGGGAGTTCATTCATTAATCGTGGAGTTGTTGGGGTAATTTCTGGAACCGTAACTACCGCCGATGCTTCCGTTTATGGTATCGCCAATGGTGCTGGACATAATATTGCACTCTATGGTCGATCAACTTTTGGAAATACTGGCGGAGTTAATTATGGCCTATACTCAAGAGCCTCAGGTGCAGACACCAACTATGCCGCCTTTTTTGAAACAGGCTTAGTATACGTGGGAGACACCCTATGGCTGCCAAAGGGCGCAGCCGATGGTAGAGTATTGGCATCTGATCAATTTGGAAAAGCAAGATGGGCAAACATCAACTCCCTTACTGCTTCTCCGTGGGATACTACCGCAAGTGCGATTTACAATACCACAAAATCGATCGGGATTGGAACATCAACACCTGAGTCACCGCTTCAAATTACCACTTCGAACGACGTAAACTTAACAGCAAACTCTGGCATGCTTAAAATTGGTGCAGAGTCTGGCGCTCATATGATTTTTGATGAGAATGAAATTCAGGCGAAAAACAATGCGACAACTGCTGGCCAAATGCTTCTTCAACCTGAAGGGGGTGAAGTACAGATTCGGGGAGCACTTGGAAGTGGCATGAATATCATGTTCTCAACGGATAATAAAATTGGTTTGGGAACCTATAGTCCTTCCGATGTCTTTACCGTTGAACGTCCTGTGGGTGGCGGAAGAGCTGCCCTTAACATGAATGGAGAAAGTGATGGCTTTATGTATTCAGGCCTAATTATGGGCAATATCAATGATGACCGACTTTGGGAGATTTCTTACCGTTCAACAGGTGTAGAAGAAGAAGGACTCTTATTCCAAAGAAGAGATATTGGAGGATCCTATGTACAACATTTATTTATAGATAGCACAGGAAGCATGGGTGTTGGTACACTAACACCCTCTGCTAAGTTAGATGTCTCCGGCAATGTGAAAGCAGATAGTATTCGATTAGTTGGAGGTACACTAGGAGCAGGAAAGGTATTAACAGACCTCAATGGAGACGGAAAAGCTTCATGGCAAACACCTGTGATCGGGGATGACAACCAAAACTTAGGAATAACAAGCGATTCCATCACAATTGAAAATGGCACTGGGGCATACATTGGTGATATTCGGGATTCGCTTGGGGCACACAATACCCGATTATTAAATAGTGCTGCACAGATATCTACGAACAAAAGTGACATTGCCACGAATTTTAGTATGATTTCATCTGCCGATGCAAAAGCCGATGGGAACTCAACTCGTATCACAAACGACTCTACCAATTTGGCCACGCACATTTCCGCGGATGGAGATTTAAGCGCCACAAATGAAACCAACACCACCTTCCAGGTCAATGGAGCCAATTTAGAAATCACAGATGCTAGTGGAACTTTACAAGTTCCTTTAAGCAATTTGAATACGAGTTCTGATGATCAAAATCTGGGAGTAACATCAGACTCTATCACTATTGAAAATGGCACTGGGGCATACATTGGTGATATCCGAGATACTTTGGTGGACCACAATAATTTCATCTCAAACATGAGAACAAATATTGGGACCAATGCATCCAACATCAGTACCAATACTTATGATATTTCCACCAACGCAGGTAACATCAGTACCAATTCTACGGATATATCTACCAATCAAGGATCAATTGGGACCAATTCATCAGACATTTCAACCAACAAAACCGACATTGCTGCAAATGCTTATGACATAAGTGAAGAAATTATTAACCGTCAAACTGCTATAGGAAATTTGAACGGCCGCGTTGTCAATGACAGTACGAATTTAGTTGATAGTTCAAGTGCAATTCGATCAGCCCTAGTGGACACTGCAGCGGCCATTCGCGCAGATATCTCAGCCCTAACTTTTACGTCTGATACTTTGGACATCATTGCTGATGCAGATCGCAATACTTCGGTTGACATAAACACTGGTGATGACATTATTTTTAAAACCAATGGCACCAATCGATTGATCATAGATCAGGATGGAAGTTTTGATTTAGACATGGCCAGCGGGGGTGAATTTAGTGTATTTGGTGAGGCGGCTGCAACGGGTGCCGTTGACACGACTTATAAGGTAGCAGAGTTTGTTTCTTACAACAATTCAGACTTGAGATCATTCACAGGAGGGCATATTTCCTTTCGAGGTCAAGACAACAATTCAAGCTTCGAATTTGGCCGTTTAACTTGGATGACAGATGATGGAGAAAGTGAAGGGATGTTGGGATTTGAAACTGGCACTAGAACCGGAGGTGTTGACTTGGCCATGATTATTGATTCAGATCGAAGAGTGGGCATAGGCACTAACAACCCAGACTCCATGCTAACCGTAGCCGGAGGCACCAAAACAACCTACTTCACCATGACAGATGGTGCTACAAACAATTATGTTTTGGCCTCTGACGCTAATGGAGTAGCTACATGGACTGATCCCAATACATTGGTATCAGGAGACAATTTGGGCAACCATACAGCTACCTCAAATATAGACTTAGGCACCAATGCCTTGGTAGGCAATGCTGGAACATCAGGCATTTTAATTTCCAACGCAGGTCAAGTAGGTATTGGCGGAGCTTCACAAACCAATACGCGATTGTATACTGCCACTGCCGCGGATCAATATGCAGGTAGATTCTCCAATACTATATCGGGCCAAACGAATACTTCTTTTGGGTTGGATGCGACATCTACCGGAGCGAATCCAGCTGGCTCAAACATAGGGTTAAAAGGAGAAGCTTCTGGAGCTGGAACCAATGTTGGGGTACAGGGGATAGGTGCTGGAGCAGGTTCTGGCAGTTATTCAGGTTATTTCTTAAATGGCAAATTCTACGTTGGTGACTCTGTTGGAATTGGCACCGCTACTCCATTGTATCCGTTGCACTTGAGCAGTGGAGGAAACACTACCGCAAGAATTGATGCAGCGGCCAACAATCGAGCAGCATTACAATTTGCCGAAGTGTCAGGAGCATTTGGTTCCTCAGCAACTGGTTTTGAAGCGAGCTACAATGGCTCAAACGATAAATTCGAATTTCGCTCTGCGGACGGAGGAACTTTAGATACTGTCTTGACCATGGACAGAACATCTGGATACGTAGGCATACAGAACAACAATCCTGTGGCAACGCTTGATGTTTCTGGCGCCATTAAATTGGATGCCGCTGCTGCAGGAAATACGCAAGGGATGATTCAATGGACTGGTGCCGATTTTGAGGGCTATGATGGAACTTCATGGGTATCGCTAACATCTTCTAATTCTACCTGCCCAGTTGGCATGACAGCAGTAGGTGGTCGAATTTGTATTGAAAACAACGAACGCACTGCTACAGATTGGTTTACAGCTGCCTCAACCTGTGCAGGACTAGGGTATAAACTGCCGACATGGGCTGAGTGGTATGGTGCGATGGACAATGTGGCTGTAACGGATGAAACCAATGATTGGGAATGGGTTGATGGAGGTACTTCAAATACGGCAAGAAAAGTAGGAAATGGAGGATTAATGAACACAGCAAACGATGATCCTGCCACAGGTTCTGAGGCTTACCGCTGTATTTTAATCTTGAAGTAATCAAGGACTAATCTAGGAGATGAAACCACAGGTATACATATCATTGTTCCTAATTTGCACTTCTGTGCATTTACGGGGGCAAAATGTGTCCATCAATGCAGATGGTAGCCTACCTGACAATTCTGCAATGTTAGACGTGAGCGACACCACAAGAGGTGTATTGATTCCTAGATTAAGTCAGATTCAGAGAGATGCCATTTTAAATCCGTCAACAGGTTTGCTGATCTATCAAATCAACAGTGATTCAGGCTTCTATTTCAATCTAGGGACAGCTGCGGCTCCCAATTGGACAAGATTAAGAACAGCCGTTGATCCGGGTGACTGGATTATAAAAGATACCAATCTTTTTTACAATGCGGGCAATGTTGGAATAGGAACTGATAGTCCACCGGTGCCCCTTGAAGTAAGAGGTAAACAAAAGGGTACCTTACGGCTAAGCACCACAGCAAACGGAAATTATTTTGATGTGGGCTTGGACGAGAATCAAAACTTATTGTTTGACCCCACAGGAAACCAAAGCTTTTTAATGCAACAAGGAGGCCGCATGACCATTGGTTCAGACAGTGTAAGTCCATTTCCCCTCTTCATCACAAATCCAACAGGAGGAAGTTCCTTTTATAGAAATTACACAACTACAGGTCAAGCAGGCTTGTGGTTTACCAACGATTCAGCAAGTTGGGCCTTGTTTAGTGAACAACAAGGCGGAACACTTTTAGAGCAAGGAGCTGTGGGATTATTCAGCACTTCCTACGGTTTAGCTTGGACAGTGTTAGACAATGGAAATATGGGAATTGGTAAAATAAGTCCCGGTTTCACACTCGACGTAGAAGGTGAAGCACGCTTCAACAATGTTGGTGCAAATGGAGACCCAATTAGTACTATCCCTATTCGCATTGTTGCAGCTGCTTCCAATCTGGCGATGCGTTTAGATATGAATGATGGATCTGCAGGTTGGGAATTGTTTTCTGGAACTGATGGCTTAAACTTTTGTGAGAGCGGTGTTTCTTGTAATCGGCTATACATTCGTGCAGGAGGGAATGTAGGCATAAATAGAAATCCTTCCTATCGTCTCGATGTAGGCGGTGATATAAATGCGACCGGATCAGTGCGATCTTCTGGAATAGCGCTAATTTCTGACGAACGATTTAAAATCAATAAAAAAGCATTAGGCCCTGTATTAAACAATGTCATCAATTTGTCTACTATTTATCATCATTGGGATACATTAAATTATAAAGATCGAGATTTCTCTGAAGATCGAGCAATTGGATTAATTGCACAAGAGATTCAAAGGTACTTTTCTGAGTTGGTTGATGAAGATAAAGAAGGGTTTTTATCTGTGGATTATGCCAAGTTTTCTGTGGTTTTGTTGGCTGCCATCAAAGAACAACAGCAGTTGATTGACGCTCAAAACCAAAACAATGAAAAACAGCAATATGAGATTGATTCATTGAGAGAAGAAATGAATCAGCTAAGGAAAGTTGTGGAAGAGATTAAAGTTGAAAGTAATAAGTAGATAGTTTAAAGTGAAGAGTGTAATGAAGAGGTTTGAAGATTTATTGGTTTGGAAAAAAGCACAGCAACTTTTTGTTGAGTTAAATGCAATTTTTGGGAAAACGAATCATTTCTTCATCAAAGATCAGATATTAAGAGCAGGTCTTTCAATTTCGAATAATATTGCTGAGGGCTTTGAACGAAGATCAAATAAGGAATTTGCATATTTTCTATACATTGCCAAAGGGTCTTCTGGAGAAGTGAGATCAATGATTTATATCTCTTATGAAATGAAGATTCTTAATGAAGAAAAGAAACAAAAATTTATTAGTCAAACAGAAGAAATATCCAAAATGATAAGTGGTTTAATCCAATCAGTCAATAAGCAAATATGAAGCAAAAAAGTAAAAAGAATGTTGGGGAAAGTATAAAGTCGAATATTGGATTAGGAAATTATAAGTCTGAGATTCATTATTTAAGTCAAAAGTTTTACCTAATAATTTTTAAACTTGGTCTTTTAAATAAAGTCAATACAGATGAAGGTTACAATTCAATTGTAGGAAGAAATACAAATATATCCCGGCTCGGAATTTTACTTACTTTGTACTTTATACTTTCCACTTTCCACTCCTATGCCCAAAACGTCTCCATCAATACCGACGGAACTCCGCCAGATGGTTCGGCAATGTTGGATGTAGTCGCCACCGACAAAGGGCTTCTTATTCCCCGCATGTCGGAAGCACAAAAAAATGCCATTGCCAATCCTGCTACAAGTTTGATCATTTTTCAAACCGATGGCACAACAGGTTTTTACTTTAATGCAGGCACACCTGGCACCCCCTCATGGATTCGCTTAACAAGTACTGATGACATCACAGCACCCACAATGATCACCGATGCAGACAATGACACAAAGATACAAACTGAAGAAGGAGATGACGAGGACATCATAAGATTTGACGTTGAAGGAAGTGAAGTGATGCGCATACACAATAACAGTAGAATTAATGTGACCAACAGCAATCAAGCTGTTTATATAGGATCTGCAGCAGGATCCAACATCAGCTCAGGTGTTCAAAATGCATTTTTCGGGCATGAAGCTGGCGCAAATACTTCAAGCGGTGGCGGAAATACATTTTTAGGATACAGAGCTGGTTACGTGAATGCAACCAATAGCAACAATACCATTGTTGGGGCATTGGCTGGGGATGCCAATAGCTCAGGAGCGGAAAACACATTAATGGGAATGCAGTCTGGTTCGGCAATTA
Source organism: Verrucomicrobiota bacterium (assembly GCA_002713165.1). GTDB lineage: Bacteria > Bacteroidota > Bacteroidia > Flavobacteriales_E > Vicingaceae > PAVT01. The sequence continues at coordinate 22,991 of PAVT01000066.1, read as the reverse complement.
TTTCAGGGAGTAATAATACCTTAATTGGAAAGAATACAGGAAGAATATTTACCACTGGAGATAACAATACCATGCTTGGAGTTGATGCTGGCAATGTCTTATCAGGAGGAAGCAGTGGTAATTTATTTTTAGGAGCGTATTCTGGGTCCAATATAGCCTCAGCAGATAACTTATTGTACATTGAAAACTCCAATTCAAACACGCCACTTATCTGGGGAGATTTTGCCAACGATACAGTTAAAGTGTATGGAACATTAGGCGTTCGAGATGAATTTACTTTTCCAAATACAGATGGCACAGCCAATCAAGTATTGCAAACCGATGGAGATGGAAATGTAAGTTGGAGTTCGGTTGGAGGAGCAACATCTATCGAAGATGCCGATGGTGACACAAAAATTCAAGTAGAAGAAACTGGCGATGAAGATATTATTCGGTTTGACATGGCAGGCACAGAATTTTTTCGAATGGACAGCGGACGAATAGAGGTGATCAATCCCAATCGTGCCATCGTAATTGGACAAGATGCTGGAAATAACCTTGTGCGCAGTGTCGGTGGTCTGAACAACATTGCCATTGGAAATTTATCCAACCGTAACGGTACGGGCAGAGACAATGTCACCATTGGATACAATGCATTGCAATCCTCAACGACTTCAAATGAGAATGTAGCCATAGGTACAAGAACATTGGAAGACATTACTAGCGGAGGCGGGAATACAGGAATTGGGACGGCTGCAGCAAGAGATTTCACCACAGGAAGCCGTAATACTGGTATAGGTAGAGGCTCTTTGCAAAACAACACTGCTGGTTCTGACAACGTTGCAGTAGGTAATCTTGCTGGAGCAACAACCTCAGGAAGCAATAACGTTTTTATAGGTGCTGAGGCTGGTACAGGATACACCGGTAGCGATGCTTTGTTTATTGAAAACTCCAATTCAAACACGCCACTTATCTGGGGAGATTTTGCAAATGATAGCATTAAAATATTTGGCTCCTTGAGCATAGGCAATGCATTTACTTTACCAACTGCGGATGGAACCTCCAATCAAATCCTTCAAACCGATGGCTTAGGTACATTAATGTGGGTAGATAAACCTACAGCTGGGGCTTCTTTGTGGACATCTGTGGCGACTGATGTCTATTATAGTGCAGGAAGGGTTGGAATTGGCAGCAACACTTTTAGTGGAGGATTTACTCAAGAAATCACCACTGTAGGTGGAGGAGGTGAGGACGGAGGGCTGTTGATTAATCATTTGGCTAATGGAAATATCGATAAAGTGGGCATGCAAATCAACATTTCAGATGGGGGTAACGGTCAAAAGCACGGCATTAAAACAAGTATAATTGGGAAAAACAACCAAGCAGATTCATTATTTGGGAATTACACTGAAATTACCCCACAAAGAAATGCAACAGAACCAGCAGCATTTGCTTATAAATCAAAATTCATTGGTGCTGATGGAGCTACCTATGGGATATTTATGGAAAACGAAAAGTACAACTACTTTAGCGGAAATGTTGGTTTAGGGAATACAACCCCCTTAGCTAAATTGCACATATCAGCAGCGGCAACTGGGCAGCACTTGCGGCTGAACCAAGAAACCAACACCAATACTTCGGAGATTCAATTTGCCGTAGAAGAGACGGTAGAATGGGCTTTGGCTGGAACCGCTAGCAACCATGCATTTGGCGAAGCTTTTTACGTTTGGAACAGCACTCGTGCAGTGGCTGATCTGTTCATTGATGGCACGAACGGATATGTTGGTTTGGGCGGATCTACTTCTCCAACTGCGCCTTTAACGTTCAATAACAATGTGGTGAACAAGAAAATAGCCTTGTACGATGCCAACAGCAATGATCATGAATTTTTAGGCTTTGGTACAGACAGTCAAATTTTGCGCTACCAAGTGGATGCCACAACAACGGATCATATCTTTTATGCTGCTACTTCTTCAACCACATCAAATGAGCTGATGCGCATTGAAGGGACAGGCAATGTTGGGATAGGGGTGCTTAGCCCTAGTTCGGGCTTGGATGTAAATGGAGATATTGAAACTGGGTCAACCAATGCTTTTTATTTTGGAGATCCAACTACTGATGGCAGTTGGAGAATAGTGCGCGACGGCAATGACCTCTCCTTTGAGCGCCGAGAAACAGGGAGCTGGGTATTTAAAATGAAATTGAATCCATAATGAAATTACTGCTTTTCATAGTATTGTTGTTGTGCATACAATTGACTAAGGCTCAAACGAATTTTTCCACCACAGGAAATTGGTCAAATGCATCCAATTGGTCAGCTGGAATTCCTGATTCTACAGACGATGTGAGTATAAATTTTGGAAGAACTGCAACCGTAGATATCAATGGCCATTGTTTAGACCTGTCGCAGTTTTTTAGTTCCTTGGTCATCAACCCTGGCGCAACGCTTACAGTGCACGGAGTTTATTCAGCTTCTACAACGGCCAATGCAAACACCAACAATGGCACCTTAGTTTTGAAGGGGGGCTTAAAACCTGCTGTTGGAACCCAAGTCCTCACCATTGGAGGTGCTGTCACATTTGAAGGTGGAGCAACTTTCCCAAACTTTACGATAGAATAACAATGAAGAGCAACACTGTTCCATATATACTTTCATTCCTTGCCATCTGCATTTCGATGTGTACACAAGCTCAGGTGCAAATAGAACGTCAGGTCATTGGCAATGCTGGCGGTGATTTTACCGGTTCTACCATAGGTGTTAATGCAACCGTTGGTGAAATGATCGTAAGCACAGAAAATGCAAATGGAATCATCTATACACAAGGATTTCAACAAGATTTGGTGGGTGACTCATCCATTTCTTTTGTGTTTAAATCAACAGATGCTTCTTGCATTGGCAGAGAAAACGGATTTGCAAGCCTAGACAGTATTCGAGGCTGTAATTTGCCCTACACTATTTTATGGACCAATGGATCAAGAGGATTAACGGCAAACAATTTAGCCACAGGAGATTATCAAGTGCAAATTACCTCTGCCAATGGATGCGAGTCTGAAATAATAAAATTTACCATAGGATACCTCAGTGAAGAGGATTGTGATTTAAATTTATTTACAGGCTTTACACCAAACGGCGATGGGCTAAACGATCAATGGAACATTACCAATGTAGAAGCATTTACCTCAGTGGATGTCACCATATTTAATCGCTTGGGAAACAAGGTTTGGGAAGGGAAAGGTTACGATAATAACACTGTAGTATGGAAAGGTGAAAATTTAAGTGGCAATGAGCTCCCTTCAAACACTTATTTTTACGTGGTTGAGTACGATGGAGAAATGGAGAAAGGATGGGTGGAATTGATTCGATAATGAAAAGGAGATTACGACATATAGTTTGGTTGCTCTTGCTGTTTTGTGGTGCTGCAAATGCTCAACAAGATCCGCAGTTCAACCAATATTTTTTCAATCCCTTAAGTGTCAACCCGGCCTATGCTGGCTCAAGGGGAGGCTTAAGTGCAGTGGCTATACATCGTTCACAATGGGTGGGCTTCGAAGGTGCCCCGACTACACAGGCATTTGCCATTCATGCTCCTAGCCGTGATAAGAAAACTGGCTATGGACTTCAATTCATGAACGATCAAATCGGACCAAAAAATACCATTTCAGTCTCTGGGATTTATGCCTATAAAATTCAGTTGTTGCGCGGTCAATTGGGCTTTGGGTTGCGCGCCAGCCTGTACAACTACATTTTTGATTGGTCAGAGATCAATTTCGAGGATCAGGCTGCAACACGATCAACATTGAATGGTACTGAAACTTATTTGACACCATCATTCGATTTTGGGGTCTATTACAGCGACAAGAAGAACTATGTGGGTCTTGAACTTACGCACTTGAATGAAGGTAAATTGGGCATTCAGACAGACAATGTAAATTTATCCAGTGCTTCGCAGCAGCGCGCTCAAGCCATCATTGTTGCCGGAAGAGCCTTCGTATTGAACGATAAATTCACTTTTAAGCCTTCAGTTTTAATCAAAACGGCCAACAATCAGCCTGCTTTTGTTGACCTTAATGGAAGTGTTCTATTGAACAAGAAAATTTGGTTGGGTTTGGCATACAGAAGAGGCTATGGAGCGGCATTTATAACTGAGTACAACTTCAGCAAGGCATTTAGAATTGGATATTCTTTCGACATGTCTTTGACTGAGCTGAGCCGTGCCAATGGAGGGTCTCATGAAATATTTCTGGGTTACGATCTGAATTTATTCAAGTCACGCATTGTTTCACCACGTTATTTTTAATTAGAAGAGGATCGGACGCAAGGGAATAAATAGAATCATTGTACTCATTGTTGGAATGGTTTTTCTGACCAATTGGAGCGCAAACGCACAAACGGTTAAGCTAAAGAAAGCAATGGAGAAATACAATCTCCAATACTACACCGAGGCCATAGAGTTATTCAGTGCAGAACTGGAAAAAAACGATCAGCTATACACACCATTAAAGTTTGTGGCAAACTCTTATCGAAAAATCAAAGATTATGAGAATGCCGAATTCTATTACTTATTTGTCATCAATTCAGATTCAGTGCAGGCCGAAGATCATTTGTATTATGGGCAAGCACTGAAAGCCAATGGTAAGCTGGCTGCAGCCAAAGAACAGTTTGCCAAATTTGCAGAATTGTCGAGCAACGATTTCTTGGGTAAAATAATGCTGCAATCCATCGAGGAAATGAATGCTTGGGAAAGCGAGGCCAAGAGTTTCTATTCTAGGCCATACAGTGGGCTAAATACTTCAGCCTCAGAATATGGACTAATAGAGTTTGCTGGAAAGTATTATATCATTTCCAACAGGGAGGAGAATCACAATTCGCCAGAAAGTTTCAATTGGGACGAGACTCCCTTTCTTTCCATTTATGAAATTGATACGGCAGACCTACTGAAAGACAAGGCCAAGTTTACCATAGTTAAAGGACAACTAAATACACTGTATCATGATGGGCCGCTGACCATAGATGAAGAAAGCAAATCAGTGATAATTACCAGAGTCAAAAACGATTTTAAAGGGAAGGATTTTATCAATCGAATGGGTTTGTATGAAGGCAGCTACGAAGATGGTAAATGGAAAGATTTTAGCCCATTTCCGTTCAACAACGATGAGTATTCTGTTGGACATGCGCATTTAGCCAATGCAGGTAAAACACTCTATTTTGCATCTGATATGCCTGGGGGTTTCGGAGGAATGGATTTGTATGTTGCACAGAGGGAAGGAAGTGGCTGGGGAACACCCAAGAATTTAGGACAAGCCATCAATACACCATCAAATGAAGTTTTTCCCTCAGTGTTTGACAGTGTATTGTACTACTCTTCAGACGGATTTCCAGGTTATGGAGGCTTAGACATTTATGCTTCAGAATACAAAGAGGGTTGGCAGTCTCCTGTAAACATGCGCAGTCCAATCAATTCATCACGAGATGATTTTGGAATGTACTTTATCACTGATACTACTGGCTTTTACGCTTCAAATCGATTTGGAGGAGAAGGGAAAGACGACATTTATCGCTTTAGGAAGAGCTCTGTCAAGTACAGACTTTCTGTCAAAGGAATCTTTGAATACAAAGGAGCTCCAATTGCAGATCAAAAAATAAAATTGTTGACGCAAACAGATTCAGTGTTGGCTTCTGCCACTACGGATACTTCAGGACAATTTGAATTCAGAAATTTAGCCTATCAGCAAGATTTGTTTTTTCAAGTCATCGCGAGCAATGACAGCATTTTAGATGATGCTCGTCTCTTTCTTGTCAACAATGAATGGGAAAAAATAAAATTGTTGAGAAAGTGGAACAAAGATAAATTTAAATTTCAGGCATTACCAGTTGAGGAAATCGAAGCCCAAGCGGTATTGGCCATGGATCAACCAGACGGTGTCGTGAACAACCTCAAGTTTGCAGGCAAAATATTCAAGAAATTGCCAGGTGATTTTGACGACAAAGTCATGGTATACTTGGTTGATGATGAGGGTAATGTAGTAGACTCTGTGCTGTCTGGGCCTTTTGGTGAATTTAAATTTGAGAAGCTAGGATTAGACGAAGCAAGTGACTATTTTGTAAAAATAGACGTTGACGACGATGACATCAATCTAGCATTGATCAATGAAACTGGAAGGATTTATGATGTAAGTGAAACTTCTGAGGATGGTGCGTTTAAAGTAGGAGGCAATGTCGATCCTACCATTAGAATACAACTAGGAGAAAATCAGGGAAAAACAGCAATTATCGCACGTTTAGAATTTCAAGGGAAACCATTGCCCTATTATCGAGTGGAGATCTATGACGCCAATAAAAAACTGGTGGCCACCGTTTTCACCAATGAATTTGGAGAATTTCAATACAACAAACTTGAATTTGATGGCACTTACTATTTTGCTTTGCCAGAAATCGATGACGATACCTTAATGCAGTCTTTGTTATACGTGATTGATCAGAATGGCGATCCACTATACCTCATTGATCAATTGAAGAATGGACAATTTTCTTTTGAATCATTGCCCTACAGCGAATATGAAAAAATGAAACTTTTAGAAGAGTTGAGGGTACCTGACATGGTGAATTTGAAAGGACAGGTATTCCGTAAACTGCAAGGAGACTTCAACGATAGTTTAATGGTTTATTTGGTAGATGAATCTGGCGGCATTGTGGATTCTATGTACACAGATCAATATGGCACTTTCAATTTTGAGAAATTAAGTTCAGACAAAACCTATACCTTTAAGATTCAAGATGCTGCAGCATTAAATCTCGCTCTGCTAAACGAGGACAATTTAATCATCGAGAAAGCTGTATTGAATGAACAAGGGAATTTTTCGTATAAAAAATTAACCTACCAAGTGGCACAATTTGAACCCCTTGAGGCAATGGATTTAGACGCTGAAGGGATTGAAACGCAAGAAGTGTTTGGTCAGGTCTTTAAAAAATTGCCTGGAGATTTTGAACATGGCATGGAGGTCTATATTTTTGATTCTGAAGGAAATGTTGTAGATACTGCATTCACAGATGAAACTGGTAGATTTCATTTTAAGAAATTAAAGGCCGATGAAACCTACTTCTTCAAAATACAAAATCAAGAAGAGGACTTCCAGCTATTAACATTGGACGAGGAAGATAACATCATTGACAAGACCATTAAGAACCGTCTTGGTTTATTTAAATACAAGACCTTGGGCATGCAGCACACAGAAATTTATCTTGAAGAGGCAAGCGACCATCATCAGATACTACACATCAATAACCAGGTCTATGACATAGATACCTTCAAGGTGCATTATCGATTTGATTCTACTTTATTGAATACAGTTGCCATCAATCATTTGAAGAAACTTATAGAAATTGTGAAAGACACCGAATTAAAAATTGAAGTGGAATCTCATACGGATACAAGAGGATCGGTTGAATACAATGAGCGTTTGTCTAAAAAGCGAACAGACAATGTGATTGATTTCTTGATTAAAAAAGGCATTAGAAAGGATCGAATAGTGGGGAATTATTATGGAGAATTAAAACCTGTAGTAGACTGCGAAACTAAAAAGTGCAATAACGATGACCATTACTTGAATCGAAGAACTGAAATCCGATTAAGTAAAATGGCCTCTTGGCGATAAGGGGAACTTTACTGGAGCACCAACAGAACTATGAAAAACGCAATTGTTTTATTGAAAGAACCATTATTTATGCATTGGGGCATTGACTTGGCGGTTGTGTTTTTGATTGGACTGTCTCTGTTCTTATTCTATAAAAGAAGAGTTGGGAAGATTCAAAAACAAAAAGATCTTTTGGAGACACAGGTTAAACAGCGCACTATAGAGATTATCAAGCAAAAAGAGCAAGTAGAGCGCCAAAAGCGGATGCTCGAAAGTGAAAAAGTAAAAACAGAGAAACTTTTGCTGAACATTCTGCCGCGTGAGATGGCTGACGAATTGAAAGAAAAAGGGAAAGCCAAGGCGAGAAAATACAGGCAGGCCACAGTCATGTTTTCTGATGTACAAAACTTTACACAACTTGCCGAGGAATACACTCCCGAGCAATTGGTGGCCGAATTGGACTCCTATTTTATTCGGTTTGATGAAATCGTGAACAAATACAATGTCGAGAAAATAAAAACCATTGGTGACGCATACATGTGTGCAGGAGGGGTGCCCATTCGAAATAAAAGCAATGCCATCGACACAACATTGGCTGCCTTGGAGATACAACGTTCAATGCGAGAACTCAAAAAAGAAAAAGAGGCAAGTGGTGAACAAGCTTGGGAAATTAGAATTGGATTGCATTCGGGAGATTTGATAGCCGGAGTAGTTGGAATCAAACGTTTTGCCTATGACATTTGGGGAGATACAGTCAATGTTGCGGCAAGAATGGAGTCTAGCGGAGAAGTCGGTAAGGTAAATATCTCTGAAACTACCTATGAGGCAATTGCTGAATTTTTTGTAACCGAATACAGAGGGAAAGTGAGCGCAAAGCACAAAGGTGACATTGACATGTATTTTGTGCACAGCATAAAACCAGAACTGTCAGAAAATGAAGAAGGGATAGTGCCCAATGAAGCATTTTGGCACTATGTAAATTTGAAGTTGTACAGCAACATTAATTACCGTCACGCAGAAAAGTATATCATTAAACGCTTGGCTGGGGATTTGCCCAAGGGCCTGCATTATCATGGGATTCATCATACGAAGGATGTATGTGAGGCAGTAGAAAGGTTGGCGATTTGGGAAGGTGTAAAAGGGGAAGAACTCTATTTGCTTAAGACTGCATCACTTTATCATGATGCTGGATTCATACATTCCTACGAGAGTAATGAGCCTATTGGAGCCAATTTAGCCAAGGAGATGTTACCCGAATTTGGATATACCCTTGAGCAAATTGAACAAGTGATTGAACTAATCGAAGCAACCAAAATACCACAACAACCTAAAAATCACTTGGAAGAAATTATGTGTGATTCCGACCTTGATTATTTAGGAAGAGATGATTTTTATCCTATTGCAGATACCTTAAGAAAAGAATTGATTGAGTTTGAGAAGATCAAAGACGACGAAAAGGAATGGATAAAAATGAACATTGGTTTTCTCTCACAACATAAATACTTTACTGACTCAGCAGAGAAGAGACGCGGTCCAGAGAAAAGAAAGCGGATAGAAGAATTGAAGAAAAAACTAGCAAAAATGGAAGGGATCAGTTAAGAACGGCACAGTTTTTTCTATGTATACAACAAGGCGAAATTTTGTTAATTTAGTATTTGTTGTTTACCATAGAATGAACCATTTTTGTGAAATGATTTTTTTCAACAACAAAACATAAGCAAGATGCTTAATTCATGAATAAAATGAAACGATTTCAATACATAATCCTGATTGGTTTATTCCTAATGAGTCCGCTTATGCACGCTGGAATGATCGTGCTGGAAGGGAACTATATGGGAAAAAATATTTTTGTCAAAAACCCATTTGGAGGGGCTGGAGTTGGATTTTGTGCATTTGAAGTGACAGTCAATGGAAGACTTTCTCCAGATGAAGTGAACCAGAGCGCTTTCGAAATAGATTTCGCTAATCACGATGTGAATTTGGGGGATAAGATTATTATCAACATCAAACACAAAGACGACTGTGCACCAGAGGTATTAAATCCGGAAGTCCTCAAGCCAAAAAGTACATTTAACGTTCAAAAAATCTCCTTTACTGATGATGGCGTGTTAGAATGGACTGCCAACAACGAAAATGGAAAATTAGACTACATCGTTGAACAGTACAGATGGAATAAATGGGTAAAATCAGGAGAAGTTAGTGGAGATGGGAAGCCAGGCACACATCAATATGCCTTTAAAATTACACCCCACAGTGGAGAGAATAAAGCGCGTGTTAAGCAAGTAGATTACACAGGGAAACCACGTTATTCAAAAACTGCCTCGTATAAATCATCAGCTCCTGAAGTTACCCTTGAAGGAGATAAATTTAAAGGCAGCATTGAGTTAAATGGAGGAAAATCTTTGTATGAGTTATTTGATCGTTATGGAACTCTGGTCAAAAGAGGGTATGATCAAGTCATTGACATTTCTAATTTCGAAAAAGGGACATACTATTTGAACTATGACAATACAGTTAAGTCAATTCAAATAAAATAATAGTTAATCGATTTTACGAAGAACCTTGGAAGAGCATCCAAGGTTTTTTTTTGACATTGCATGATGAAAAAAATTGAGCACATTGGCATAGCCGTAAGAAATCTTAATGAAACAGCGGTGGTCTATGAAAAGCTTTTTGGAAAAGCGGCATACAAGACTGAAGTGGTAGAAAGCGAAGGGGTTTCTACCATGTTTTTTCAAATTGGGGAGAGTAAGATTGAATTGCTGGAGGCAACCAATGCAGACAGCCCCATTGCGAAATTTATCGAAAAGAAAGGAGAGGGTATTCATCACATTGCCTATGATGTAGAAGACATAGAAAAAGAAATAGAGCGGTTAAAGCTTGAAGGATTTCAGCTGATCCATGAACAAGCAAAATTTGGTGCTGACAACAAAAAAATCGCCTTTCTTCACCCTAAATCTACTGCCGGAGTTTTGGTGGAATTGTGTCAAGAAAGAAGCTAGAAGTAGTTTTCTATCTTATCGTTGCCTTTTATGTGTAGGGTTTTGATTCCCAACTTGGCAGCACCTTTTAGATGTCCTTCTGTATCGTCTATAAATAGGGTTTCAGCCGGCTTCAAGTCATGCTGATTCAACACAAATTGAAATATTTCTAAATCAGGTTTCCGCATGCCAATTTCATGCGATAAATAGACCTTTTCAAACAAAGAATCCAATCGATTTAACCCCTTATTTTTCTTGAGGTCCTCATGGATAAAATCAGCATGGAGTTGATTTGTATTGCTCAAGCAAAATGTTCTGTAGCTTCTTTTAATTTCTTTCAATAATCCGAAACGGTTTTCAGGAATGTTTAGCAGCATTGAGTTCCAGGCTTGGACAATAGATGCTGAAGAAATAGCCTTTTTGTTAAGGTTTTGAATGAATTGCACAAACTCATTTTCATCAATAGTTCCTTTCTCAAAGTCTTGAAATACCCCTATCGATTGTAATTGATCAAAGAATTTTTGTTTTTGTGGACCAAGAAGTTGAGTGAACGCCTTGTTTGAGGCTTCAATGTCAAGATTTATAATGACGTTTCCAAGGTCGAATATAATGTTCTTTATGTCTTTTAGGATAGAGGATTTCATTGAACTTCAGGGGTAGAATTGAAATTGGATTGTCTTGGATACAATTTTGTAAATAACCATCCTGCGAGCATAGCCAAGATAAAAGAAGGAGTCAATACATCCATTTTTTCAAAATAGATTCCGACTGTTTCCATGTTTTGAATGACAAATTTGAAAAAGGGAACAGAAAGAAATCCTACCGTCATGGAGGCAATGGCACCTTTTTCTGAATAAGCTGGCCAAAAGAGGGCTAAAATAATTACCGGACAGAATGTGGCTGCGATGCCTGACCAGCCAAATATGACAAACCAAAAAACAGTCCTTTCTGGCGTCGAAACAGCAACGATTAAGGCAATGGCAAGTGCAAACAATGCCATACCCAAAGTAACAAGTCTCGAAACTTTGCTCATTTTTTTCTCATCCAATTCAGGATGCAAAATCTTTTGGTAGACATCTCTTACGATGGCAGAGGATGCCACAATCAAGAGGGAATCAATCGTTGACATAATAGCAGATAAAATCACCGCTATATAGATTGCAATGATGATCAATGGGAAGTAATGTTCGATGAGATGTAGCAATACATCTTCTCCATTGTTGCCTAAAATAGACTCTGGATCTTGACCGACCTCTGTAAACAAATAGCGGCCAATTAAACCAATACTCACTGCGGCAAAATCCGTCAGTAAGGTAAATAGAATAGCAACCCATTTTCCTCGATCAAGTTCTGATACATTTTTAATGGAGAGGAAGCGAACATAGATTTGAGGTGAACCCAAGAAGCCGAGTCCAATCATGGCAAAACCCAACACTGTAGAGATGGTCAACCAAGGATCGTCACTGCCGCCAAAAATGGAGGTGAGATTGGGGTCGATTTGATTTAAGCCTTCAATAAACACTTCCATAGAATCAATGGAAAAATAAGCAACAATTGGAAGGGCAATCAATCCAAAAAACATCAACAAACCCTGAAAGAAGTCGGACCATACTACAGCAATAAATCCACCAGTATAGATGTAGGCAAGCACAATTATAAAGCCTATTATGGCCCCTGCAAAATAATTGAGGTTCAAGAGCGATTCAAATGCTTTGCCGGTAACATCAATTTGAGCACTCACATAGATAATGACAAATATGGACAATGCCGCCGCTGCTACTTTCCTTAATAGATGTGTCTTTGCTTGAAAATGACTCTCTAGGAAGTCAGGAATGGTGATCGATTGATACTTATCACTTAATACTTTAAACCTTTTGGCCATGACAAACCATGAAATGCCAACTCCTAACAATTCTCCTACTACAACCCAATAGGCAGAAAACCCGACCATTGCACCCATGCCTGTCAAGCCTAAAAGTAACCAACCTGATTCACCAGTGGCGCGCGCTGAGAAGGCTACAGCCCAATAACCAATGCGTTTACCGCCAACGTAGAAGTCGCTTAAGCTTTTTATACTGCGTGATGCAACAATTCCAATAATAAAAAGAATGGCAAAATAGACACCAAGTACGACAAGTTTTGTAATCATGCTTTAGTTGCTCCGGCAGGAATTTGAAGCTCTCCCCTATTTGCAGCCACAAAATCTTCCAGCACCCTAAAAAATTCAAGAATTTCTTTTTCTGTGTTGTTGGAATTTATCGTCACCAATCTTATAAATTCTTGTCCTTTGAATTGACCAAAACCAACCATCAACTCAGCCTTTTCATAAAGCAAAGTGCAAAGTTTTTGAGGAGGAATTTCTTTATAATTAAAACAAATTGAGATGGAGTCGTTAAAACTATAGAGGGTGTAGTCTTGATTTTTTTTGATGTAGTCTCTCGCAAAGTCGGCAAGTAAAAATTGCTGATCAATAAGAGCCTCTAGGCCTCTGGTGCCAATAGATTTCCAAAGTGCCCAAAACTTTAAGGCATCATTTCTTCTTCCGCATTGAAGTGAAGTTTTACCTAGGTTAAAGTCATCTTCATCAGTTTGATATAAGTATTCTGCTTCATTGGAAAATGAATCATACAAATGTGATTTTTCTTTACTTAAGATAAGCGAGCAAGTAAGTGGTGTTCCCAACATTTTATGTGCATTTAGACTAAATGAGTCAGCAAGATGAGCCCCATTTACTAAGTGCTTATAGGCTTCGCTAAAAATAACAGAGCCACAATATGCGCCATCAACATGCAACCATAAATTGTGTTTTTTGCATATACTTGACATTTCTTCAATAGGATCAAATGCACCTAAAACCGTAGTTCCGGCAGTTGCATTTACAAAAAAAGGTAAATGCCCATTATTCACATCAATGTTAATTTGTTTTTCCAATTCTTCAACAAGCATACGACCATGTTGATCAGTTGGAATGAAACGGACCTGATTTCTACCTACGCCAATAAGTGCTGAGTTTTTAGCAATAGAATAATGACAATCAGCTGAGGTGTAGACAAGCATTTTAACACCTATACCATGGTTTTTAGAGTCTTTGTCTACCTTATCCCTTGCCATCACCATCGCCATATAATTGCTCATCGATCCTCCCGGTGCTATTGTACCACCTGCTTGATTTGCTTCATATCCAATTAGCTCGGCGGTTTGAGAAATTACTGCCTTTTCGATGCCTACCATAGGTCCTGCAACCTTGTAGGTGTACATACTAGTGTTTAACATTACAGCCAATAAATCACCAAGAGTAGCTTTTCCTTTCCGACCACCAAAAAGTTGATTGAAAAAGCGATTGGTAGCAGTTCTTGGAGTATTTAGCATAACATCCTCGAGGAGTTGATAGAACTCTTCTTCCGAAATTCCCTCACTGCTTAATTCTAGATTAAGTTTTTGCGTCACCCCCTTTGGAGAGATAGGTTCTACAACAGGCGTGTGATTTTCAGCATCGACCAATTTATTTGCCAGTTTAATGAAGGTATTTAAATCTTCTTTAATCATAGGCTGTATATAATTGCTAAGTTGTTCATAATTTATACATTCCACGAATTCTTTGATAAATTCGTTGCTTCTGCAAAGAAACCAAAAGCAGCGTTAAGAGATGTGTATCTCAATTTATTAATTCAGGAGGATTTATAGCATGGGTGAGAGTATAAAAATAACTACTGTTCAGCAATTGTTGGACGAATTGGATGAAATTAATGAGCCCAAGAGATATGGAACCATTGCCAATAGAATACATATTGAACAAGGTGCTTTTGGTTTATTTGAGTCATGGCAGGAGGCGACATACACACGCAATTGTATCAGACGAACAACCGATTATGAATTGATATTGCTTTGTTGGGAAGCTGGTCAGGAAACACCAATACATTGCCATAATGAACAAGAATGTTGGGTATATGTAGTAGAGGGAGAGCTTGAAGAGCAACGATATGATAATGAATTAAATAGAGTTGATGTTGTAGGCTTAGAAAGCATTCCATTGAATCAAAAAGAAAAGTCATACATGAATGATCATCTTGGTTACCATACCCTTGCAAACCAGACTGACAAGCGTGCAATGAGCTTACACCTCTATGCGAAACCTATCGAACGATGTCGCACTTACGATGAGAATGAGGGGTGTTTTAAGTGGGTGGAATTGAAATACCACACTGAGCACCTTGTGCATTAAGGTGAGCATCGTTTTTCTCAGGGTTCAGGACTACGGTTGCTTTAACCAATAGCAAGCTGCACAAGGTACAAGCTTATGAACAGTAACATTACAAAATACAAAAGATTGGATTTACTCATGATCTTAAACTCAACTTTTTACTAGACGTGAGTTAAGAAAATAAGGATGCATTCAAACGTTAAATTATTCTACTGTAACGGATTTCGCAAGATTTCTAGGTTGGTCGACATTACAAGCTCTTAGTACGGCAATATGATAGGCCAATAATTGGAGCGGTATTACGGTGATGAGCGGATCAAAAAATTCATCGGTTTCAGGTATTTCCACAACAAAATCTACCATCTCTTTGACCGTTTGATCTCCCTCGGTAACAATGCCTATAACTTTTCCGTTCCTTGCTTTAACTTCTTGTATATTACTTACCACTTTTTGGTAGCTGCCTTTTCTTGTTGCAATTGCAACTACAGGCATATTCTCATCAATTAAAGCAATCGGACCGTGTTTCATCTCTGCAGCCGGATAACCTTCAGCATGGATATAGGAAATTTCTTTCAATTTTAATGCACCTTCTAATGCAACAGGGAAGTTAAATCCTCTTCCAAGGTACAGAAAGTTATGTGCATCCTTGAACATTTCAGAAAGGTATTTTATTTGATCATCTGTTTTCAATGCTTTTTCAACCAATTTAGGTATCTCTATCAATTGGTTAATTAAACTTTGATAATAGGTTTTATTAACCGTACCCTTTTTCTTAGCCAAAGTCAAGGCCATAAGCGCCAAAATAGTGATTTGCGCAGTGAAAGCTTTTGTTGATGCTACTCCGATTTCAGGACCAGCATGGGTGTATGATCCTGCGTCAGTAGCTCTAGCAATGGAAGAACCCACTACATTGCAAATTCCATAAATCGTTGCACCTTTCTTTTTAGCGATTTCAAGAGCTGCGAGTGTATCTGCAGTTTCCCCTGATTGACTGATCGCAATGACAATGTCATCCTCGTTGATGATTGGATTTCTATACCTAAATTCTGAAGCGTATTCCACCTCTACCGGAATTCTAGCTACCTCTTCAATCATATACTCTCCAACCAAAGCGGAATGCCATGAGGTGCCGCAGGCAACAAATACTATACGTTTAGCATTTAAAAATTTAGATTCAAACTCTTCAATTCCACTCAGTGTTATTTTCCCTGACTTCATTTTCAATCGACCCAGCATACTGTTCTTAATCGATTGTGGTTGCTCATAGATCTCCTTGAGCATGAAATGATCGTATCCTCCTTTTTCAATCGCTTCAAGATTCATCTCTAATTCTTGGATGTAAGGAGTAATGCTTTGATTTTTAATGGTATTTATCTTTACATCTTCTCCTAACTCAATTGTAGCAATCTCTTCATCATCTAAATAAACTACATTTTTAGTATACTCAATAATAGGTGTTGCATCTGAGGCTATAAAAAATTCATCTTCGCCAACACCAATGACCAATGGGCTACTGTTCTTTGCAGCAATTAGTCGATTTGGATTTTTCTTGTCTAATATTACGATAGCGTATGCACCAATGACTTCACCTAAGGCCAATCGAACAGCTTCATCGAGACCTACAGAGGCATTTCGGTACACATCTTCGATTAAATGGATCAACACTTCAGTATCTGTATCACTGATAAATTTATGGCCTCTAGAAATCAGTTCTTTTTTAAGTGCATCATAGTTTTCGATTATTCCATTGTGAATAATGGCTAGATTTCCATCGCCACTTAAATGTGGATGGGCATTTATATCGTTTGGGGCACCATGTGTTGCCCATCTAGTATGTCCTATTCCTACTTTTGCTTCTCTGGATTTCGCAGCTGTGTATTCTTCCAATACACTCACTTTTCCTTGTTTTTTATAAAGTTTAATGTCTCCATTTAACAAGGCTACACCTGAACTATCATAGCCTCGATATTCCAATCTTTTAAGACCTTTTAATATGATGGGGAATGCTTCTTCCTTTCCTATATAAGCAACGATACCGCACATTAATTTTCAATTTTTGAATAGAATAAATTTAACCTAATTCTTCGGTCATTTTTTGGCCCCCCTAGCACTAAGCGATCTGCCTTCACTGCACTTCCTGAAACCAACAATACAAGTTCATTGTTCTGATTCCCTTCATTTAAAATTTGCTGAATATAACGTGTTATTGTGAAGGTATAAGAACGATTAACAGCGTTGTAGAGCCCCCCAAAATATGCATCACCTTCAAAAAAATCTGGAATAAAGTCTAAATCACCATTGGGCAACAATGTGGCTACAATCAAGGCATCAGTAGGGTCGCCTTGGAGGTAATTTCCTCCAATCGCAGGAATTATTAATTGTGCTTTATTTATTATTACGGATAGTCCGTCAAATTGGTCAACAATGTTGGGAAATGCAATTTTTGTGCGCACACCGCCCATGGCTTGCGTGTATGAAAACAATGAATCGTTGCCACTAGTGTTGAGTGTGTTAATAATTTCTCCTTCTGAAAAATCATGTAAAAAGGTATTGAAGCGAACACTTGAAGAGTTTACTGGAAAACTCACAATTTTCTTTGTTGTATCACCTTGTGGATTGATTGTTTTGTAGTAGAGAGAAATTTTAGTATCTGAGCTTGTTGTAGCTATATATAATACGCTGCTTTCGTTGTCACTTGGATTAAATGATGTTGCAGGTGAGATCCTTATGCCTTTTAAAAATTTGATGAATTCCTCATTCGTAGAGAGTTCGCTTTGTCCTGATTTGGAGACAATCTCATCGCCCAAAGATTTATCCAAGCGAATTCTAAGTTGTGGACTTACCAATGTGGTATCAATACCACCAGTTAAATTGGGGGTATTTACTTTAAGCCTTGTATTAATTTTTGGTTTAAATGTTCTCGAACCTAAAATGCCTCCAGTAGAATTTATGCTTGTATCGGAGTAATAACTCACTTGGTTATCAAGCTCTTCACTTAACCTAAATACTTCAATTGAAGTGGCGAATGAAGTGTCACCAAAAGATCCATCGTAGCTAAGTGAAAGAACAATTGAATCTGTGACAATTGATTCATTGGGTTCCCGAAGCACTAAAAAATTAGTGGGTAATAAAGGTTGTAAATACAAATTAGCAGTTGATTTTCCAAAGACGGAGTCACGATAAACGCCGATTAGGCCTGTTGAAGCCCTATCTGCAAGGATTCTGCCGCCTATTTCAGTCGCAGTAATCAGTCGAGTTGTGTCCGAAAAAAACGCTACAGAACCAATTTCTTCAAATGCTGGACTCAAAGCCCCGTCTTTTTTACAACCAGAAGTTAAGATCAAAAAAGATGCGGAAAGTAAGATGACTTTCCGCAATCCAATCAGAGACATTTCTTTTTTCATTGTTTATTCTACAAGAACCTCTTCTTCTAACAATATTTCTTCATAGAAATTGTTGTATGCCTCAACATATTCTTCGCCTTGATAATCAAGTTTGGGTTTGTCTATTTCTGAAACCATTTTGGAGGCATTCACAGATCCTACAATAATTCCATCTGACCAAGATGCTGCTGCTTTGCAAAGATTTTCATGTGTGGGTAGAATAAAATCGTTGATGTCTTCCTCACTAATGCCATCCATGATTGCTTTGCTCGCAAATTCTTTGTCAAGACTCCCCTTAAAGCAGTCATCATAGACAGATGTAACTACCTTCGAATTCTGAAAAAGAGGTTCGTTTTTATAAGAAGTTTTTAGGTACAGAGGAATTAAACTTGTCATCCAACCATGGCAATGAATCAAATCTGGCGCCCAACCTAATTTTTTAACTGTTTCCAAAACTCCCCTGCAAAAGAATATTGCGCGTTCGTCGTTGTCTGAAAAAGGAGTGTCATCTTCATTTCTAAGAACTGCCTTTCTTTTGAAAAAGTCTTCATTGTCAATAAAGTAAACTTGCATGCGTGCGGGTTGAATTGACGCTACTTTGATAATTAAGGGGTGATCGTTGTCGTTGATGATTAGGTTCATTCCTGAGAGACGAATTACCTCGTGCAATTGATGTCTTCTTTCGTTAATGCAACCAAATTTGGGCATAAACGTTCGGATTTCTTTTCCTTTTTCTTGAATATTTTGTGGTAGGTTTCTGCCTATTTTAGAGATTTCTGATTCAGGCAAATAGGGGTTAATCTCTTGCGAGATGAAGAGAATTCTTTTTTTGGACATAAAATGAGATTAATTAGTTAAGCTTTACAAAATTACGTAAAAAAATGGCAAAAATGCAAGCATATACTGCATTTCAGCACCATTGTGCTGTGAAATCACTTAACTCTCCTTATTGGTTTGTTTATTTTTGAACAGTATGCGAACGTTTAAAAAATCTAAAAAAATCAATGCCTTTCTCATGAAGAAACAAGAGGCAGGAATGCATATAGGTTTTGTTCCCACGATGGGTGCTTTGCATGAAGGACATCTTTCATTAATTGAACAAGCGAAGAAATATTCAGATTTGGTGGTATGTTCAATATTTGTAAATCCACTACAGTTTAACCGTAAGGAGGACCTGGTAAATTATCCTAAACGTATAGTAGAAGATACTAAATTGCTTGAGGGTGCAGGATGTAATTGTTTGTTTATCCCTGAAGTTGAGGAAGTATATCCACAACCACCAAAAATAAAGTTTGACTTTGGTTCTATTGGAGTAGGCATGGAAGCTGATTATAGACCCGGTCATTTTAATGGTGTCGCAGCTGTTATAGATAGATTTTTCAAAATATTGAATCCAGACTTTGCTTTTTTTGGGGAAAAAGATTTTCAACAATTAGCCATAGTCAGATGGTTAGTTCATTCAACTCATAGTGCTACACAAATCATTCCATGCAACACCAAAAGATATAATAGCGGATTGGCAATGAGCTCGCGAAATTTTAGATTGAATGAATCTGAATTGGCCATAGCAGCCAAAATCTACCAGGCTTTATCATTTGCCTTAGAAAACAAAGAAATTTTGATGCCAGAGGAAATAATCAGCAAATGTAAATCCATGTTGGCAATCGACTTTAGCGTAGATTATTTCCAGATAGCTGATGAAAATACAATGCTCCCATTGAAAAGTTGGAGCGACTCCAATCACCCTAGAGCCTTTGTTGCAGCATATTTAAACGGCATTCGATTAATAGATAATTTGTCGCTAATTGATTAATTTTCTTCATTCTTAATCAATCGAACTTTGAGCAAAATAATTTCTTTTTTTAAGATTGCAATGCCGCTTGCATTCGGCGTTTTTCTGATATGGTATGTTTTTAAAGACTTGAATGATCAAGAAAAGAAAGATTTATCTGTTGCCCTTAAACAAGCCGATTATTTTTGGGTAGTCTTCTCAGTTTCCTTGGGAGTACTTAGCCATTTAAGCAGGGCAGTTCGATGGAAATACACTATTCAGCCTTTGGGTAAAACACCCAATGTTTGGAATAGTTTTTTTACTGTAATGATTGGATATGCAGCAAACTATGCTTTGCCACGCCTAGGTGAGGTAACTCGTCCGGGACTATTGGCAAAATATGAAGGATTGCCATTTCAGAAATTATTTGGCACTATCGTAGCGGAGCGTGTTGCTGATCTGATAATACTTGCAGGCATAATGGCTGCCATTATTTTAATTGAGCTTGATTTATTAAAGGAAAATCTCGTTGGCTTTTTTAGCCAAGGACTAGAAAAATTTACTATGAATCAACTTATCCTAGGTCTGTCTGTTGTGGGTATTTTGCTAATCGTCGTTTTGATTTTGTTATTGAAAAAAACAAGCAACCCACTTCTAATTAAAGTTAGAGGATTGATTAGAGGTGTGTTTGAAGGAGCTCAATCCATATTGCGTATGGAAAATAAAGGATACTTTTTATTGCATACCGCATTTATATGGATTATGTATATAGGAATGTTTTACGCTTGTTTTTTTAGCCTCGAAGAAACATCTTCTGTTCCTTTTACAGCTGTAATGTCATCATTTGTAATGGGCAGCCTAGCAATTGTTTTTGTACAAGGGGGTTTAGGTGTTTTCCCACTTGCCATAATGGAGACACTAATGCTATATGGAGTTAGCAAAACATCAGCACTTGCGTTGGGCTGGATTCTTTGGTCATCACAAACTCTAATGGTCATCATTTTGGGAGTTTTAAGCATTCCCTTGTTGAGGTATTACAACAGAAATAAAGTCATACATGCGAGCAATTGAAGTTTTAAGAAGCAAGATATCTTCTCCTGAGGAGCTGCAAAAAAAAATTGTGCTTTGGCGGTTTAAGGACCAAAAGATTGTGTTTACAAATGGTTGCTTTGATATTCTGCACCAAGGACATATTGATTATCTTGCGAAGGCATCAGATGAGGCCGATCGGCTGGTAGTTGGAGTGAATTCAGATGATTCTGTGAAAATGCTCAACAAAGGTCCAGAGCGACCCATTCAGGATCAGGATTCTAGAGCACTATTAATTGCCTCCTTGCATTTTGTTGATGCCGTCGTAATATTTAATGAGGATACTCCACTTCAACTCATTAAAAGTATTCAGCCCGATGTACTTGTAAAAGGTAGCGACTATCAACTCTATGAAATAGTAGGACATGATGTAGTACTTAAAAATGGGGGAGAGGTAAAACAGATAGATTTTTTAGAGGGCTTCTCAACTTCCACCATCATTCAAAAAATTAAGGACGATGAAAGCTAAATTGTTTCAACATATTTTTGGAATCATAGGCATATTTGTTTTCTCAAATTCAGCAATCGCACAAACTATTGAACAGGCCAAAGCTGCTTACGAGAATAAAGATTTTGAGTATGCGTCGACTTTATTCGAAAAACTATTGCAAAACGATGCAAGGAATTACACCTTATTGAAAGGATTTGCTGACAGTAAGCATAAATTGGAAGACTTTGAACTAGCAATTAAATATTACAATTTAGGGGAAGAAATAAATGATCAAGATGCAGAATTATATTTTAATCGCGGCGCAGCGAAAGTATTTGTTGATGATTACCGAGGAGTAATCAAAGACATGGATCGTTCATTAGAGTTGTCACCCAACAATCCCAAAGCATTTTATTATAAAGGTTATGCAAACGGTCAATTAGGTCGGTTTAAAAAAGCGATAGAGGAGTATAATCAAGCCATTAAATTAAAGCCTGATTATTCAGAGGCTTATTATAATCGTGGTGCTGCCAAATCAGAATTAGACAACTTTAATTCTGGGAAGCAAGATTTTGAAATGGCATTGGAGAAAAACCCAAAGCTGAAGAATGGAATGTTAAACATTGCCTTGAGTAAATTGGGCATGAATAAGTATGAAGAGGCAATTGCCGATCTGACAAAAATTGTGGATCAAAGAAGTGACAATTTAGACAGAGCACTTTTCTACCGAGCTGAGGCCAATTATGAACTTGGGAATAAAGAACAATCTTGTGCAGATTGGTTAAGGTCATCAAATTTAGGTTATGAACAAGCCACCAACAATTACAATGATTTCTGCAGTAAAGAAATAAAGAAAAAGAAAGGAATCAATATCATCTTCTAAGCATCAATTTTTTTGGGAAAAATTAAGAAGGCATTTTTTTGTCAAAATTGTGGAGCTCAGTCTCCTAAATGGGTAGGTAAATGTAATTCTTGCAATGAGTGGAATACCTATGTTGAGGAAATCATTGAGAAAGAATCGCCTCAAAGGGCCTACGCAGGTGTTAAAAGCATACCTAAAGTATTTGCTATTCAAGATATTGTAAAGCAAAAGACTGTGCGGTACAAGACACCTGAAAAGGAGTTTAACCGTGTTTTGGGTGGGGGTTTAGTACCTGGTTCAATAAGTTTATTTGGAGGTGAACCAGGCATTGGAAAATCTACACTTTTATTGCAACTTGCTTTAAAATGGAACGGCATAAAACTTCTTTATGTATCAGGTGAAGAAAGTAGTCAACAAATAAAAATGCGTGCAGATAGGATTGGGTTTAGCAATAGAGAATGTCTTATTCTTGCAGAAACTAATCTAGAAAATATACTTCTTCAAATTGAACAGCATCAACCTGATATTCTTATCATTGATAGTATCCAGACCTTGTATTCTAAAAGTATTGAATCAGCATCTGGTAGCATTTCACAAATCAGAGAATGTGCTTCCCAACTTATGCGATTTGCAAAAGAGACCAACACACCTGTTTTTTTGATT
>PAVT01000065.1 GCA_002713165.1 Verrucomicrobiota bacterium | reverse complement strand
TTTTCTTGGAGACAATCAAAATGCTATCGAGATACAAATATGGGTAAGCCTTATTGTTCAGCTTCTAATGCTTGTAATACAACGAAAAGCAGCCTTGATCAAGAAGGATCAACGACCATAACAATTCTAAACCCGATTTTGGGGCTAGGTGAAGTGCCTTTAAAAGTGGATGTAAGCTCTTTTTTGGATTGTGTGGTTTTGTTGAGCCAATTCCCTCCGATAACTAGGTGGTCATCTTCTGTCCATTCACTAACATTACCAAGCATATTAAACACGGGGGCAGGACTTAAGATAACATAATCGACAGGCTGCGTGGAAAAGCGTTCAATAAATAAGTCTGATTTATAATATTCAGATAGAGCCTGAAATTTTTCTGGACTTTCCCTTAATTTCTTAACTTGTCTTTGTGTGATTGAATCTTTTTGCTCTTGAGTAAGTTGCGGTAAATCTTTCGGGATGGTTAGTTTCTCCCCATTAATATCTATAGCTGCTTTGTGCTTTTTAAATATCTCCATCCATTCTTTTTGGGTGGGAAGCCGGAACACAATAGCCTGACTGGGGAATGAATCTCGTGAGTAGTTTTCAGACAACCATCTACAATATTCCTTTGCGCCAAACTGAGTAATGTTGACCACCGGATGATGAATGTATTTTTCGCTTGATGAATAATATAAAGAATAGGGAATGTTGTATGATTTATCAAATTCGCCCTTAACCCAATAGTCATCATAAATTTTAATGGAATCTTCATGAGGCCCCGTGTAACGCAATAAAAATTCGTTATATTCTTTGTTAGAAACCTCAAAACGAGAGATATAAACATTGTCAGAAACTGCAATGAAATTACTTCGAGAAAGCTCTTGCGCCCCTAAAGTGCTCATAAATAGCACATAAAACGCTGAAAATTGAAAATAAATTCGTATCTTTGTAGAAATCATAAAATTATAACAATTTAAATTTAAACAAAATGCTACAAACAACAAAAAAACAACTCTGCGCAATGGGTGCAGTCATTCTCTTCTTGACAAATTGCACGAAAGAGGCAGATGAAACAATTTTACCGTCAGACCCTGCAATAACAACTGAGAAAGTTAAACCCGGAAATCAAAAAACTACCAACACGATTCAGGCTGACATGGAACCCGCTGGGCAGTTTCATAATGATGCTATAGATTATGTTGCCGATGATGATGATTTCGAAAACCTAACGGTGAGTGATGTTCAAGATTTGGTTCTAGAATTTTGGGAAAATGAGTATGGTAGCGGTGATGTACCTACCATTGATCCTGATATTGATGATTATGACACATATCTTACTATCGCTGATATCGCTAACACTGCTGAGTCGGACGGTGACATTTCTCAGGAAGCCGAAGATTTCTTTCTTGATCTGGAAGCACTAGTGATTGATTACGAACATACCACGACCTTGTTTAATCTCACCGATGTCACAGATGATCTAAAGGATTTTGAAGATGACGTCTTTAATTCGACAACTTTAAGTGAAGAGGATAAGTATAAGCTTATAGGCTCATCAGTAGTTGCGCGTTATTCTTTAACTTATTGGACTGATGCTTATGATGATATAAACCATCCATTGAACTCCATTATTACGACTAAAACAGATGAAACTGATTACGATTTACCGTCAGTATATAATGATGAGTTAACAGGAGATAATCATAATGGTGGAGTTGGTTATACTCCGGCTCGAATCTCATTAATATTTGTAGTTGCCTATGATTTGACAAAATATGTAGAATGGGTAAAAGATTGCCCTGAACGCAGGAACCACGGATTTCCCTTTGGTGATGGAAGCTGTCAAGATATGGTTTTAGCTAATGCATCAATGGCATCAATACGTGCTATGTTTTAATTCTGACTTATAGCAAATTTAAAAACGTCTCATCAATTTTTCGCCGCAGGAGAGAACCACATCCTGCGGCTTTTTTCTTCTTTAAAAGAAATTTCCCTTAATAGAACTACTCAATCGTAAAAATAATCTTATGCTCTATGATTTTGTTATTAGATGGTTCAATGGATTTTTATCTTGGCGGACGTAAGAAAAATGGTCTTGCTCGTCTTTTTGAAACCATCGGTGAATTTATAGGTAAGTCTATACGCACCATTTTAAATGCCGCGCTCCACTCACTTGTTTTCTTGCAATATCAAGTTGTTATCAATTCATTAGGACTTAAACTCCAAGGAATTTTGTTGTTTACTTCAATTTTTTTCTACTCTTAGTCGGGAAAAAGGAAGTGTAGGTAGCCCTTAAAAGGTGACTTTTTAATTGGCCCGAATCGCCTCCACTGGATCTAAGCGGCTCGCTCGCAAGGAAGGAACGATGCCTGAAATAATGCCAATGATGGCAGAAAGACCCAGTCCAAGCGAAATGTCATCAATGCCCATAAATAGTTCAAAATCGAGGCCATAGGTAACAATGAGGGTGCCGAGCAGTATAAGTAACAATCCAACTGCGCCACCAATCAAGCATAAAAAGACCGATTCAAACAAGAATTGAAAAAGAATAAAGGCATTCTTCGCCCCCAAGGATTTTTGAATGCCAATCAAACTTGTGCGTTCTTGTACAGAAACAAACATGATGTTTGCAATGCTGAATCCTCCCACAATTATGGAAAAAATTCCAATGGTAAATCCTGCAATATTGATGACTGAGAAAAGGCCATCGAATCCCTGAGAGAGCAGGCTTAAGCGATTCAGGGCAAAGTTGTCTTTGGCGGCAGGTTTCAGCTTTCTCAAGGAGCGCATAATGCCTGTCAATTCATCCATCAATTCTGCATTGCTCACTTCTTCCTTGGCCTTTACCATAATGGTGGTTTCCGTGCTTCGGCCGCCCAGCATAACAAAGTTTCGTGCAAACTGTATGGGAATAAAGACATTCTTGTCGTTGGAGTTGCCCATCATGCTCTCCCCATCTCGTTTCAATACCCCGATCACATCAACATAGCGCCCTTTCATTTTAAGCCGTTTGCCAATGGGATTGCTTCCTTCAAATAAATTGGTGGCAATGTCATGTCCAACAATGGCCACTGGTCTGCCTGTCCTGTTTTCTAGGGGAGTAAAGTAACGTCCATCAGTGATTTTTAGGTCCCATATTTTGTTGTATTCATGGGTGACACCCACAAAACTTGCATTGTCGATAGAGTTGTTGAGGTACTTTACAGTACCACCATCGCCCACAACCATGGCCACAGCTTCTGCGCTTTGACATTGTTTTTTTACCCGATTGAACTCTTCTAAACTAGGCTGTGGTCGCCGTATGTAATCCCACCATGGCTGGTCTGAAGAAAAACTCCATGGCCATTTTTGGATGTAGATGACATTGTCGCCCAAACTTTGAATGCTGCTGCGCACATTTTTTTCCAATGAACTCACCACAGTAAACACAGAAACCATGGCAAAAATGCCAATGGTAATGCCGAGCAGTGAAAGCACTGTGCGCAACTTGTTCACCACCAAGGAGTCGATGGCAAAAAGTAAACTTTCTCGAAGTAAACGTAAGTAAAGCATCATAATGAGTGGGGTAAATTTAAGCTTGTTTTTGACGTCATTTTGACCGTTCATCAAAAAGAGGAAAAAGCGTTGAAAACTCCTTTTATTTCTGCGTTCAAACTCTTTGCGAATACTCCCCTTTTAGTTAACATTGTATGTTTAACCGATACCTTAATGACTGCCACAAAAAAGATTAGAAACGCCTTAATATCTGTCTTTTACAAAGATGGGTTGGATGAAATTGTAAACGCACTCCATCAACAAGGAGTGAACATCTATTCCACTGGAGGAACACAAGCATACATTGAGGAATTGGGCATAAAAGTAGAGGCCGTAGAGGACCTCACTTCTTATCCTTCTATTTTGGGTGGTCGAGTGAAGACCTTGCACCCAAAAGTCTTTGGGGGAATACTCGCCAGAGGGGAGCATGAAAAGGATCAAGCACAGCTGACTGAATTCATCATACCGACCTTTGATATAGTCATTGTCGACCTTTATCCTTTTGAAGAAACTGTAGCTTCTGGAGGAACACCTCAAGAAATTATTGAAAAAATAGACATTGGAGGCATTTCATTGATTCGAGCAGCGGCCAAAAACTATAGTGATGTTGTTTGCATTTCTTCAAGGGAGCAGTACCAAGTATTGTTGGAAAAATTACAAAAGGACAATGGAGCAACGGAGGAAAGCTGGAGAAAAGAAATGGCAAAGCAAGCCTTTGACATTTCTTCGCATTATGACAGCAAGATCTATGCATACTTCAGTGACGAACCCAGCACATTGAAAATAAGTGAGCGGCAATTTAAACCTTTGAGGTACGGCGAAAACCCTCACCAACATGCTTCTTTTTACGGAGATTTAGATGCCTTGTTTAAGCAAATGCATGGCAAAGCACTCTCTTACAACAACCTTTTGGACGTCGATGCCGCTGTGAATTTAATTGATGATTTTATAGGCCAAGAATGTGCATTTGCAGTCTTGAAACACAACAATGCTTGCGGAATGGCCATCCGGGGATCTGTTTTGGAAGCGTATCAAGCTGCATTGGCAGCCGATCCAGTTTCTGCCTTTGGTGGCATATTGATCAGCAATAGTCCCATCGACTTAGCCGCAGCTGAAGAAATCAATTCACTCTTTTGCGAGCTGGTCATTGCTCCAGAATTCCACGACGAGGCATTGGAGGTGTTGAGAAGCAAAAAGAACCGCATCATTTTAAAAAGAAGCAAAGCAGTGCTAAAACAACGCATGGTACGCACAGCTTTGAACGGTTTTCTGGTGCAAGACAAGGACGTCTCTACTGAAAGTTTGAAAGATTTTAAGACAGTCACCGAGAAGGCTCCGAGCCCAGATGAATTGATCGATTTAGAGTTTGCCGCAAAATTGGTCAAGAACACTAAGTCCAATGCCATCGTATTAGTAAAGGACAAGCAATTGCTCGCGAGTGGCACTGGACAGACCTCCAGAGTAGATGCACTCCAACAAGCCATCCATAAAGCAAAGAGTTTTGAGTTTGAGTTGGAAGGTGCGGTAATGGCTTCTGATGCATTTTTTCCTTTCCCCGACTGTGTAGAAATCGCAAAAGAGGCTGGCATTCAAGCAGTGGTGCAGCCAGGTGGTTCAATCAAAGACCAGCTGTCCATTGATTATTGCAATGAAAACGAATTGAAAATGGTGTTTACCGGGGTAAGACATTTTAAACATTAAAGCAGATGGGATTATTTGATTTTTTTACCCAAGAAATAGCCATTGACTTAGGCACGGCAAACACCCTGATTATTCACAACGATAAAGTTGTGGTGGATGAGCCTTCCATTGTTGCCGTTGAGCGGGGCTCGGGCAAAGTAATCGCAGTTGGAAAGAAGGCCATGCAGATGCATGGGAAAACACACGAAGAGATCAAAACTGTTCGTCCTCTTAAGGATGGAGTAATCGCCGACTTTCAAGCGGCGGAGTACATGATTCGTGGCATGATCAAGATGATCAACCACAACAAGAAACGCTTTTTTAGCCCTTCCCTAAAAATGGTCATTTGTATTCCCTCAGGAATTACTGAGGTAGAAAAGCGTGCGGTAAAAGACTCCGCTGAACATGCAGGAGGCAAAGAAGTGTATCTGATTCATGAACCAATGGCAGCCGCTATAGGTATTGGAATTGATGTGTTAGAGCCCATGGGCAACATGATCATCGACATAGGAGGAGGTACCTCAGAAATTGCTGTAATTGCCTTGGGAGGTATCGTTTGTGACAAATCCATTCGTGTGGCTGGCGACGATTTTACAAACGACATCGTGGACTATATGCGCAGACAGCACAACCTGCTCATTGGAGAGCGTTCTGCGGAAAAAATCAAAATTGAAGTAGGTTCTGCCATGCCAAAATTGGAAAATCCACCAGAAGATTATGCAATTCAGGGTCGAGATTTGATGACCGGTACACCCAAGGAAATAAAAGTTTCCTATGAAGAAATTGCCCATGCATTGGACAAGTCGATTACAAAAATTGAGGCAGCCATATTGAATGCTTTGGAGATGACTCCTCCTGAACTTTCTGCAGACATTTACCGAACGGGCTTGTACCTTGCAGGGGGTGGTTCTTTGTTGAGAGGCTTGGACAAACGTATTTCTCAAAAAACCAAATTGCCTGTACATGTCGCTGAAGATCCATTGCGTGCAGTAGCAAGAGGTACTGGAATAGCCTTGAAGCATTCTTCGAAATTGCCGTTTTTAATAAAATAAACAGCCAGTATGCATAAATGCGGAACCTGATCCTTTTCATATCTAAGTACTCTTATTTTTTCCTCTTTCTGCTTTTTGAGGTTTTTGCATTTTACATTCTGTTTTTAAACAACAATTTCCAAGGAGCCTCTTTCCTCAACAGTACGAATGCCATCACTGGAGGATTGTACAGTAAGTATTCAGAGTGGACAGATTACCTCAATTTGAAAGAAGTCAATCAGGCATTGGCCGAAGAAAACAATCGTTTGCAAGGCCGGCAACTTAGCAGTTACACTCCTTTGTTTGAAAATGAAATCGTGCTCAATGACAGCATCTTGCAATTGAAATATGTGTTTTTGAATACCAAGGTTGTCAACAATTCTACACACCGCCAAAACAATTATCTTACCCTCAATACTGGGTCATTGAATGGCGTAAAGGCAGGCATGGGAGTTATCGGGCCGAATGGTGTCATAGGTGTAGTTAAAAATGTTTCTGAACATTATGCTGCGGTACTTTCGCTTTTGCATCGATCAGCCAAGATCAGTGTGAAACTTCAGTCCTCAAATTACTTTGGCTCATTGCAATGGGATGGTGGCAATTATCGTTTTGGAAAAGTAGAAGACATTCCTAAGCATGTACAATTGAATATTGGAGATACCATTGTTACAAGTGGCTATTCTGCAACTTTCCCTGAGGGCATTGCTACAGCGGTAATAGAAGAATTCACGCCCATTCAAGGAGATAATTTTTACGACATAAAAGTGAAATTCCTCACCGATTTTAAAAATTTAAGTCAGCTATATGTAGTCAAAAACATTTACCGGACAGAACAAGAAGCATTGGAAAATTTAACGGAAGAGGCGCATGATTAGATCATATTTCATTTATCCAATTCAATTTTTGGTCTTGGTGCTTTTGCAGGTATTGATATTGAACAACATTCAATTTTATGGCTTTATCAATCCATTCCTATATCTGATATTTATACTGTGGATGCCGTTTGAAACTCCTAAATTTTTGTTGATGAGTATATCATTTTTAACGGGATTAACGATAGATATGTTTTCTAATACAATGGGCATGCATGCATCTGCAAGTGTATTCTTGGCCTTTTGTAGGCCATTTGTTGTAAAGATTTTTGCACCTAGAGATGGCTATGAAGTTAGTCACAGGCCTTCAATTCATGATCTTGGACTAGGCTGGTTTTTAAAGTATGCAGCGATATTGGTGTTGTGCCATCATTTGTTTCTATTTTTTGTTGAAGTGTTTCGTTTTACCGAATTCTGGAACACCTTAGGCAGGGTGCTTTCAAGTGCCTTCTTTACGCTAATCAGTATATTGATTGCCGAGTATTTTAGAGTTAATGTGGAATCGGAAAGATGAATCAAAGGCTACAAAAAACATGGGTCTTGGCTGGAATTTTCGTGTGCATAGGTATCGTATACATTATCCGACTATTCAATGTGCAAGTACTTGATAACAGGTACAAAATGGATGCAGATAACAATGTTCTGCGAAAAGTCATTAAGTATCCAGCCCGTGGATTGATCTATGATCGAGAGGGGAAGTTGCTTGTTTACAATGAGGCGGCTTATGATTTAATGGTAATTCCTAGACAAGTAGAAGAAAATATGGACACCTTAGAGTTTTGTGCATTGCTGGAGATGGACAAAGCCACTTTCATGGAGAAGATGAGCAAGGCAAAGAAATATTCAAACTATAAGGCATCAAAATTCGAAAAGGAAATCTCGACAATATCTTATGCTAAAATCCAAGAACAATTGTTCAAGTATCCTGGGTTTTTTGTTCAGAGGCGAACATTGCGTACCTACCCTGAACGTTCGGCACCACACATTTTAGGTTATGTAGGAGAGGTGAGTCCTTCTGTCATTGAGGAAAATTCCTACTACAAGTCGGGCGACCACATTGGCATTAGCGGCATTGAAAAGACCTATGAAGAGGTGCTTCGAGGAAAAAGGGGCATTGAAATTCAAATGGTCGATGTTTTCAACCGAACCAAAGGTAAATTCAAGGACGGATTGTTTGATACTGCGGCTGTTGCAGGCAGCGATTTACAGCTCACCATCGACAATGATTTGCAACGCTATGGGGAGTATTTAATGCAAAATAAGAAGGGCAGCATTGTTGCCATTGAACCATCCACTGGTGAGGTACTTGCAATGATCAGTATGCCTACCTACGACCCCAACCTCCTTGTAGGTCGTGCACGGTCAGTTAATTACAAACAATTGTCTTTAGATAGTTTAAATCCCTTGTTTAATCGGGCATTGATGGCTAAATATCCTCCGGGTTCTACTTTCAAAAGTATAAATGCATTGATTGGTCTTCAAGAAGAGGTGCTTACTCCACATACAAAATACAGCTGCAATATGGGTTACCGTAGTGGTCGATTTCACATGGGTTGTCATAGTCATCAGTCGCCGGTAGACCTTGAGTTTTCCATTCAGACCTCGTGCAATGCTTATTACAGCAATGTCTTCCGAAACATCATCGATAAGTATCCAACTGCTGAGGAAGGCTACGAAGTATGGCATGAATATGTAAAATCCTTTGGTTTAGGTGTGAAAACAGGCATTGATTTACCAAACGAATTGCAAGGATTTGTTCCCGAACCTACCTATTACGATCGATATTACCGTAAGGGAAGTTGGGGTTCTCTCACCATCGTCTCTTTGGCCATAGGTCAAGGGGAGTTGGGATTTACACCACTGCAAATGGCTAACATGACGGCAACAATTGCCAACAGGGGGTACCACATCAGTCCGCACATTGTAAAAAGTGTATCTAATCAGCCTAGGAGTATAATTGATCCGTCAATTCAGCGAAAAGAGGTAAACATTGCACCAGAACATTTTGAGCATGTAATCGAAGCCATGTATAAAGTAGTAGAAGAGGGTACTGGACGAAGTGCACGCATTGATTCTATCAAAGTCTGCGGTAAAACAGGTACTGTTCAAAATCCCCATGGAGACGATCACTCCACCTTCATTGCTTTTGCCCCAAAAGACGATCCAAAAATTGCCATTTCAGTCTATGTAGAAAATGGATATTGGGGTTCCCGATGGGCAGCCCCTATAGCGGGCTTAATGGTTGAAAAATACCTTAGGGATACCATTGGCCGCCCAGAGATTGAAGAACGAATGGTCAAGGGCAACTTAATTCATCCACAGATAGCTTCAAATGAGGAAGAATAGTAGCGCAATAGAACGCATGGATTGGATGCTTGTGGCACTGTTTTTCGTCCTGATAATCGCAGGCTGGTTAAACATTTATGCCGCAGTTTACAACGAAGAGTTTACCAATATCTTTGACACATCACAACGTTACGGCAAACAATTGCTTTGGATGGGTACCGCTGTAGTGATTGCTACAGTCGTAATGCTTATTGACGAGCGTTTTTTTTCCACATTTGGCTACTTGATCTATGGTATAATTGTGTTCTTGCTGTTGTTGGTCATTTTTATTGGGGCGGAAACAAAGGGAGCAACATCCTGGTTTTCACTTGGTGGATTTAAGATCCAACCTTCGGAGTTTTCAAAATTTGCCACCAATCTGGCTTTGGCTAAGTACCTCAGTACACTTAACATCAACATCAAAAAGTTCAAGACCAAACTGCTCGCTTTCGCAATAATTGGCGTGCCTGCAATGCTTATTTTACTTCAAAACGATACAGGATCAGCTTTGGTGTATGCTTCCTTCATATTGGTCCTGTACAGAGAGGGTTTGTCTGGGAACATTTTATTGATTGGTGTTTTGGTAGCCATACTATTTGTACTAACACTGATTTTGCAAGCTGAAGTCTACAAAATGCCGTTTGATCTTTTTTTAAACGGGGCCACCCTGCTCGTTTTATGTATCACTGTTTTGTTGACCTTGGTATTTTATGTTCAAAGAAAACAGAAAAGAATTATATGGTTGTTGTTGACCATATGGATAGCATGTATTGGATTGATAAAAAGTGTTGATTATGTCTTTAGTGATGTATTGGAACCGCACCAATCCAAACGCATCAATGTTTTGCTAGGCTTGGAGTCTGACCCCCGCGGTGCAGGATACAATGTAAATCAATCATTGATTGCCATAGGGTCAGGAGGGATAACAGGCAAGGGTTATTTAAAGGGTACACAAACAAAATACGATTTTGTTCCTGAGCAGAGTACCGACTTCATATTTTGCACCATCGGGGAGGAGTGGGGCTTTCTTGGAAGTACAATGGTCATCATTCTTTTCTTGGCACTTCTGTTGAGGATACTCTTTGTATGCACGCGTCAACGATCTACCTTTGCGCAAATCTATGGTTACGGCTTGGCCGCCATTCTCTTTTTTCATTTTGCAATTAACATCGGCATGACCATTGGTCTTGCGCCAGTCATTGGGATTCCTCTTCCATTTTTCAGTTATGGTGGATCTTCTTTATGGGGATTTACCCTGCTGCTGTTTATTTTTATAAAGATGGATGCTGACCGTCTTGAGGTGTTATAGTTAGTCGCTTATAATTTTTAATTGTTCGAGAATGCGGTCAATAGGCGCTGCAAATCCAATTCCTTCGACACCTCCACCAGAGATTTTACGTTGAATTATTCCGAGGATTTCTCCTTTAGAATTCAATAATGGACCGCCACTATTTCCTGGGCTAATAGATATGTCAGACTGTATATAAAAACGTTCATCGATCATTCGATTGCCACTGATGATTCCCTTTGCAATACTTTGTCCAAGCTCTAGTTCGGCAGGCGTTCCTATGGTTAATACCTCTGTACCAAGAGGAGAACTATTTGCTTCCAAAAAGAAAGGCAAAGCCGTAAATCCTTCTCCATTGATGTCAAGTAAGACTATGTCATTGAAAGGATCAGACCTTACTACTTCTGCATTAAGCGTAAGCCCATTGGAAAATTTGACATCAATTTGATTAACACCCTCCACTACATGATATGCACTTAGCATAAGCCCACTTTGGTCAATTATTACACCGCTTCCATGGCCTCTGTCTGTAACAATTGTAACACATGCTGTATTTGCGTACTGTATCATATCACTTAATTTCTCGAATTTAGGGATATTCGGAGTAAATATTGAAATGGATTTCATGCTTTTGTCGCTAGATGTTGTGGCTAAAGGCATATCAGATTGGCCTTTATTTACCAGCTTGATGAATTGATCCCTCTGCAAAAATTTAATCAGTGCATTTTCAAAAATATTAACATTGTATTCGATGTTTTGATAAAATTCTTGCCTGAAATAAAATTCGGAACTGTTTTTGTGTTCCATAACAACCTTACCTACTTTTTTATCAAACACTTTCCACAGAAAATCAATTTTGTGTTTTGTAAGAATGTTTCCATCTCCAAAATCTTTTCCCTTTACTTCTCTCCCATTTAGTGTGAGCTCAGTTATCTGAACACCGATTTCATACCGTGGAAGTTGATTGTTCGAACGGCTGTCATTTGAAAACAATTTAGCATTTTCGGAAATAGGAGAATTAAACCCATGGTTAGATACAACTTCATAAAACTTTTCGATAAACACCTCATTTCCGATTTTTATTGAACCCCTCCAAATAATTTTTTCTTCAGTACCATCGAGTTTTACTTTTTTACCGAGCTCCTTGCCATCTTTAAAATTTACTATAAGCTTATCAAAGGAGATTGGAGCACTGTTTTTATCAATATCTAAGTCAAGCTTTTTCGGCTCTAAATAGACCCTTTCTCGGCGGTCAAAGTCGATCGGTTTTTTTGTAATTCTTTGCTCCCAGCTTTCATAGCCTTCACTTTTAACCTCAAATAATAATTCTCCATCTTCAGCATTTCTCCAATAATAATTAAGTCTACATGGGGTCGTGCATTTTTGATCCCCGTTGAGGAAAACTTGTGCTGAATCAGGCAAAGATGTCACAATCAATCTGAATTGTGCAAATGCAAGCTGCGAAGCAATGTTGAAAAGGATGAATAGAGCAATTTTGAAAATGGTGCACATAAACTAAAAAATATAACCGAAACTAACATTAAAATTGTAAACAGTAACTGGACCATCTATTTTGCTATCCATGATAACGGAACTGCTTGTACTTTCGTTAAAATCACTGAAAGGAATTACATATCTAAATGATCGATCATTTACATTCAGGAAATCTACGCTAAAGGAATATCCAGCATAAAAATGATCTGAAATTCGAGGAAATGCGCCAAGCCCAAACCCAAAACCATTAGCCGTGAAAGCATTACTGCTTGATAAGTTAATGGCTGGAATATCTGGCCCAAAGCCCCTATTTAAACGTGCGGTTCTCCTGAAATTAAAAGTTTCTTCCAAGGAGACCGACGAATACCTGATATCTAGATAAAAATTAGATTCTATGTCGATAAACAATCGACCAATAAAGGTGAGTTGGAGGCTGTTTTTAATGTCATAATAATATTCATTTGGAATATAATCACTACCCTCAGCTCCAAAATCACTTTCAAATTCGTTGTATTCGCGGCCGGTAGTTGTGGGAGCTTCGGTGTAACGCCATTTAAAACTCTGAATAATTGGAAATCCAATGTTTACGCCTATCCCAATGTTTCTAATGGGCTGATGAATGAAATTAACGGCTATCCTCAAGTCATTGGTGGCAGTGTTATCTTCAATATCGCCTTTGATGCCTCGATCGAACTGCATATTGCTGTAATAGGCTTCAATACCCAAGTAGCTAAATTGAGCGTTTAAATTTGTATAACTTAAAGTTAAAGCAAACAGTAAAACGAATGTTCTTAGTAATTTCATTATTAAAGTTTAAGATTATAACTTATTATCTGTAGGTTTTTTGGGGAGAATTATACACAGCTGTTGTTCTTGGCTCGATCATAAAATAAATTCAAGAAGCTTTGATAATTCATAATACTTTGGTTTCTAAATATCATTTCCAGATCAAAAATATCGATTAGATGAACTATTTCATGCTCTAACACTGTAATTTACTTTTTTTCAAATCAACTACATCACTTCTAGTATTTATGTAATTATAGCTTTTTTCAATACAATCAAAAAGCGCTCTGTATAGCGGATTATCTTTTTAAACTTTCTAACTTTTTTTCCTTTGAATGAAAGTAATTCTATTGGGAATGATAAAATTTCAGAATTGATATCATTCGAGATATAGCAATAATCTACCATGTAAAACTTATATGTTTTAAATACAGCTACTTGAATATTTAAGCTATATTTCTATATTAAAGCAGTAAATGCTAGTCTCAAGCTAAACTTCTTCATTGGGTTCAAAAATTATTATTGCATATTGCTAAAATAATGAAATTGGTTTTACCCCTTTCGCCGACAATTTATAAAGCGTCACTAAGGCCGCGATGATGATAATGTTTTTAAAAATATACTGTCCAAGCAGGGTATATCCCAATGGTGGACGAGCGAAGGCAAGATCAGGGAAAAACAATAAAGGAGTAAAAGTGCACACCATATGGAGGAGTGCAATAAGAATGACCACACGGATAAACTTGTTTAGAATGAGCATAACCCCGACACTAACTTCCCAAAGTGCAAGTAGAAAAAGGGAAGTTTTCGGAGGGATTAAATTAAATGTAAGTTGTCTTATGGTGTCTATGGCAAGATCCTGTGCAGGACTCATGTCGGGAATAAATTTGAGTCCGCCAAACCATAAGTACACTAAGCCTATGCTCAGTGCAATCATGTAGTTTATCGTAAATATAGCTGAACGTCTCATCTTCAATGGAGCAGTTGAATTATTCGTCTACGGCTTCAATGGCAACGATTTCTGGAGCAACTTTTTTAACGGCTTCTTCAACTCCTGCTTTCAAAGTCATGGCTGACATGTCGCAAGAGTGGCAGGCACCTAATAGCTTTACTTTAGCAACATTGTTCTCGATCCTCAACAGTTGAATGTCGCCTCCATCTGCTTCTAAAAAAGGCCTTAATTGCTGAATGGCAGTTTCTATTTTCTCTATTAGTTCGTTCTCCTTGTCCGTCATTTCCATGCTCAATGTTACTATTTTTTTTGAGTTTCTTGCAATTCTATTACACGCTCAATCATATCATCAAAGGCTTTTGATTGAGGTGTGTCCACTTGCAAGACTGCAGGCCTTCCAGCATCACCTGCTTCCCGAATACTTTGTACAATAGGTATTTCGGCAAGATAGCGAATGTTCATTTTTTCGGCGAGGTCTTTTGCTCCCTGTTTTCCAAAGATGTAATATTTGTTATCTGGCAATTCTGATGGAGTGAAATAAGCCATGTTTTCTACAAGCCCAAGCACAGGTACATTAATCTGAGGTAGATTGAACATGCCTAAGGCTTTTCTCACATCTACAAGGGCAATTTCTTGAGGTGTACTCACAATGATTGCACCGTTCAATGGAATTTGTTGCACCAATGTTAAATGTACATCACCTGTGCCAGGAGGCAAGTCGATGATCATGTAGTCCAATTCTCCCCAATACCCGTCCTTAAATAGTTGCGTTAAAGCCTTCGTGGCCATAGGTCCTCTCCAAACAACTGCTTGGTCGGGGGTAGCAAAAAAACCTATGGACAACATTTTTACGCCATAATTCTCCACTGGTTTTATGTATTCTTTCCCATCTACCTCCATGGTTTCTGGCTTTTCAAGGTCTACATTAAACATTGCAGGCACCGAAGGTCCATAAATGTCGGCATCTACTATGCCTACTTTTAATCCCTTTTTCGCAAGTCCAGCAGCAAGGTTAGAGGAGATCGTGGATTTGCCTACACCACCTTTCCCAGAAGCCACTGCGATGATGTTTTTCACTTTGGGCAATATAGTGCGGTGCTCTGGTGCACGTTCATGTGCCTTCCCCATGGCAGAAATGTTCACCTCAACTTCGATTTCACTGCCTAAGAA
Organism: Verrucomicrobiota bacterium; assembly: GCA_002713165.1. Lineage (GTDB taxonomy): Bacteria > Bacteroidota > Bacteroidia > Flavobacteriales_E > Vicingaceae > PAVT01. Next base: position 6,614 of record PAVT01000065.1, on the reverse strand, counting down.
ACGCTTGATTTGATGAATACAAGCCTCTTCCATGCGTTTTTTATTGTGCATTGCAGGATTCGAAATTTTAAGGTCGAAAGAAACGGTTCCTTCTTGGAAAGTAATGTTTGAAACTAAGTCGAGGCCAATGATGTCTTTCCTCAAGTCAGGTTCAATTACGAAGGACAATGCTTCGATAATTTTTTCATGTGTGACTGCCATAGTGTGCAAATTTAAGCATTGAGCTCTTCCTATTTTCAGTACCCATCAAGCTTGATTTCTTTTGATGGATCCCAGAAGAGTTTCTCAAACTGTTGTATTTGATTATCCAATACTACAACACCTTCGGAGGCGAGTCTGTTTTGCATAGAGTTGTCTTGAGCGAAATGGTGCTTGCCACTGAGCATTCCAATACGGTTGACGACTCGGTGTGCAGGCAAATTTTCTTGATGTCGATGAGAAGCATTCATGGCCCAGCCTACCGCACGTGCACTTTGCTTACTTCCAAGGAAGGCGGCAATCGCGCCATAGGAAGTAACTCTTCCTTTGGGGATCAACCGAACAACTTGATAAACGGCCTCAAAAAAATCTTCATTCCGCTCATTTAGTTTTGTTTCCTTTTTTAACATGCGGTTTGAATTTTAAATAATGAATCAAGTGTCCTTTGTCCATGAATAGTTTCTCATAGTGTGTTTGGATCTTCAATATTGAACGCATTTCATTTTTCATCTTGTGTATGTCTTGGCCGTAGAGGTCCTCTGAGAAATCAATCACAGCATAGGCATGCTTTTCACATTCTTCTCTGGAAAACTGATAAAAGAAATCACTGTCAGTTTTTAGGTGGATCGCTCCCTCGGCTTTAAGAAACTGCTTGTAGCGCTCTATAAAGAGTGGTCCTGTCAGTCGTTTTTTTTCTCTTCGATCCTTCATTTGTGGATCTGGGAAGGTGATCCATATTTCATCGATTTCATTCACTCCAAAACATGCTGTGATGAATTCAATTCGACTTCTCAAGAAGGCTACATTAGAGAGTTTTTCTTCAAGCGCAGTTTTTGCTCCACGCCACATCCTGGCTCCTTTGATGTCTATGCCAATAAAGTTCTTTTCTGGAAATTGTCGCGCCATGCCTACTGTGTACTCGCCTTTCCCACAACCTAATTCCAACACAATGGGGTGGTTGTTTCTAAAAACATCAGCAGCCCACTTCCCTTTTAGACGATAGTCTTTGTCAAATACATCCTCCAATTGAGGCTGAAAAACATGCGGAAAAGTGGCCATTTCCGCAAAGTGCTGCAGTTTTCTTTTTCCAGCCATTTCAGCATTTTAATCTAATAGCATCTTGTCTAGTGTTTCGCTAGAAACAGCATGGTAATTTGGGCGTGCTTTTTCATAAATTGATCTGGCCCGCTCTTTTCCTTTTTCAGACTTGAGTACGGCTTTGTAAATTGGCACTAAAAACTTTCTTCGGCCCACTTCAAAAAGAAATTTTTCTGTGGCTTTCTCTGCTGCTTGGTAATTGTTAGGGATGACTTTCTCAAACCACGCCGATACAATCTCAGAATTTCCGGAATTGGTAAATCCAAAGCCTTTGTCCAAGGCTTTCATTTGTTCCTCGCCCATTTCGTCGGGTAAATTCCTTAAGAAATGCAGCCATTCGGGTGTCATCCATTCGTCAGATGCTAATGTGGTAGGTTCAGCTCCATTCTGCCAAGCGGACAATTGATCTTCTACTTGAGCAAAGCGTGTTGAATTTACTTTTGGACAATTGTCAGGCAAACCTTCGCCATGTACCCATTCTTCCAATCGGATTTGATCTCCCCAAGCTTCGTTTTGATTGATCAATTGGGTGGTGAGGTAGTAAACAAATGCGTCTGTAGTCATAATTTGGAACGCAAACTTGTCGAAATAGCTCTTCAAAAATTCATCCCATTTTTCTCTTCCTACGGTTTCTTCAATCAGTTTGAGCAAATAAAATCCTTTGTCGTAGGGTATGGCAGTCAATCCTTCATCTGGATCTCTGTCTTTCAATTCAAGCCGTAATCTGGTGTCAGCGGCTTTGCCCTCTTCTGTCAATCGTGCGATTTCATCGTTCAGGTCTTGGTACGATAAAATGGCGAGCATATTGGCAAAGTCTGCACCGAAAATTTCTTCCATGATCCTGTTTTCAAAATACACAGTAAAGCCTTCATTCAACCAAATGTCTTCCCATGCTGCATTGGTGACGAGGTTGCCAGACCAAGAGTGAGCCAACTCATGTGCAATGAGTGCTGTGAGTGAACGATCTCCTGCTATAATTGTGGGCGTTGCGAAGGTTAAACGTGGATTTTCCATTCCGCCAAAAGGAAAACTTGGAGGCAATACAATCACATCATATTTCCCCCAACGATAGGGCCCATAAAGTGATTCAGCAGTATCGACCATGTTCTGCATATCGGCAAATTCATAGGCCGAAGCCTCAATCAATTCTGGTTCTGCATAAACGCCAGTCTCATTTCCGAGCGATTGGTAACTGATGTTTCCAACAGCTAATGCCATGAGGTATGAGGGAACAGCTTGGTCCATTTCAAAGTTATACAAGCCGTCTTCGCTTATTGCAGTTGGGTTGGAAGCACTCATGAGCGCCATCATTCCTTTGGGAACTTTTACAGTAGCATCATATGTAAACCGTATGCCGGGGCTGTCTTGGCAGGGTATCCATGTGCGTGCGAGTATGGCTTGTGACTGTGTAAAAAGAAAAGGGTGCTTCTTTCCGGCAGTTTGAACAGGCTCAAGAAATTGCAGCGCAGCCGCTCCTTCTGTGGTGGAATAGTCAATACTGATCGTTTGGGTTGCAAGACTTATGGGAATGGCAAGTTCAGTTCCCAAGAAATTGCTGCGATCATGTGTCATATATCCCAATGCTCCTTCATGATCATCTCTTCTCACTTCCATGATGTTGAGGTTTCTGCTGTCCAAATAAATAGTATCAACTCCTTTCTTGTTGTTGATCTTATAGGTGGCAGTCGCCTTGATTATTTTTTGATCAAAGTCTACCTCAGCATTCCAGCTTAGATGTGTGACTACCGCTTCTTCGATTCGAGCATAGCTATGATGATCAGTATAGTTCAATTTCTCTTGGAAAGTTTTCTCATCAAAAGTCTTCATGGGTGCTTCTTTTTCTTTGGTTTCTGGAGTTGCTTGATCGTTGCAGGCAAGAATGCTCATGCTGATCATTGCAAGCCATAGGAATGCATGCTTCATAATATGTTTTTTAGAACAGCGAATTTAATAAAATCGCCTTTGCAGCGCTTGCATGATTGGAGTCAAATCTGACCGATCATTTGCTTCATCTTCTCTTTTTAAAGGGTTACCTTTGTCCTCCTTAAAAAACTTGCTTTCCGCAAAGCTCTTGGCAAGGAATTATTTAGATTGTAATGGATGGCTGACAAAATAATTTATACTTTGACAGATGAGGCACCAGCCTTGGCAACCTATTCGTTTTTACCCATCGTTCAGCGTTATCTGAATGAAGTCAGTATAGATGTAGAAGTAAAGAACATCTCTTTGGCATCGAGAATACTTGCAGCTTTTTCAGAGGAATTGCCAGAGAACCATAAGGTAAATGATGCATTGGAGGAGTTGGGACAACTAGTGCATCTTCCATCTACCAACATCATCAAGTTACCCAACATCAGTGCGAGTGTACCTCAGTTAAGAGCCTCCATAAAAGAATTGCAAGAAAAAGGCTTCGATTTGCCAAATTATCCTTTAAACCCTGCTACGAAAGAGGAATTTGATATTCGCGAAAAATACGATAAAGTAAAAGGCAGCGCAGTGAATCCAGTATTGCGTGAAGGCAATTCAGACAGAAGAGCACCTAAGGCCGTAAAGGAATTTGCAAAGAAAAATCCACATTCGATGGGACCGTGGTCAGGGTCTTCTAAATCGCATGTTTCAAGCATGCAGCAAGGTGATTTTTATGCCAATGAAAAGTCACTTACGATGGCAGAAGGCTGCAATGTTAAAATCATTTTTTCCTCCGAAAGTGGAGAAGAGACAATTCTCAAAGAGTCTACACTTTTGCTTCAAGGAGAGGTCATAGATGCCACTTTTTTAAATATAAATGATTACAAAAGCTTTTTAAAGCATGAACTGAATGATGCAAAAGACAATGGAGTTTTATTTTCATTGCATTTAAAGGCCACAATGATGAAGGTGTCTGACCCTGTCTTGTTCGGTCATGCTGTAGAAGTGTTTTTTCAAAAGGTTTTTCAAAAATACGCTTCCAAATTGCAAGAGTTTGGTGCCAATCCGAACAATGGTTGGCGGAATGTACTGAATGCCATTGAGCAAATGGATGAACAATTAAGGGCTCAAATTATCGGAGAAGTTGAAGAATGCTTGGTGGAGAATCCTGATTTGGCGATGGTAAATTCAGATAAAGGAATCGGCAATCTGCATGTGCCTAGTGATGTAATCATTGATGCTTCAATGCCTGCAATGATAAGGAATGGGGGCAAAATGTGGAATGCCGAGGGGATGCCGCAAGATGCGAAAGCCATTGTTCCCGACAGAACCTATGCAGGCATCTATCAAGAAGTCATTGAATTTTGCAAGAAAAATGGTGCGTTTGATCCAAGTACAATGGGCACGGTTCCGAATGTGGGACTTATGGCACAAAAGGCAGAAGAATATGGATCGCATGACAAAACATTTGTCATGAAAGAAAGAGGCATTGTGCGTGTTGTGAATGAAATGAATGAGACATTATTGCAACATGAAGTAAATGAAGGCGATATATGGCGAATGTGTCAAACAAAAAAGAGGCCGATCATCAATTGGATCGAATTGGCTGTGGAGCGAGCTCGTGCATCACAATGGCCTGCGGTTTTTTGGTTGGATGAAAAGCGTGCTCATGACAAAGAACTCATTGGCATTGTAGAGGAGGTGCTTTCGGCCATAGGATTGAACGACTTTGAGGTACATATTCTCCCACCAGCTGAGGCCATGCGCTATACACTAGAAAGGGTTAAAAATGGAATGAATACCATTTCAGTAACCGGAAATGTATTGCGCGATTATCTTACCGACCTCTTTCCAATTCTAGAATTGGGCACAAGCGCCAAGATGCTTTCGATAGTGCCCTTAATGAAGGGGGGAGGGCTCTTTGAAACTGGAGCAGGAGGTTCTGCTCCTAAACATGTGCAGCAATTCGTCAAAGAGAATCATTTACGTTGGGATTCATTGGGAGAATTCTTGGCCTTGTCTGTTTCTCTTGACCATCTATCAAAACGCACCAACAATATGCAAGCTGCTGTATTGGCAAGGGCCCTAGATGAAGCTACAGAACGACTGTTGGTCGAGGGTAAATCCCCATCGAGAAGGGTAAACGAAATCGATAATCGAGGCAGTCATTTTTATCTGGCACTTTTCTGGGCAGAGGCATTGGCCAAGCAATCGAACGATATGTCGATCAAAAAGAAATTCATTCCATTGGCAAAGAGCCTCCGCGAAAATGAAGAGAAGATTACAAATGAACTTCTCGAAGTTCAAGGAGAAGCTGTCGATTTGAAAGGCTATTATTGTCCTGATTGCAATGCCGTTGAAAACGCCATGCGGCCTAGTAAGATATTCAATAAAATTATTTCAATAAACTAATTATTAGATTTATTATTTTGATCTTGAGTCAAGAAGCAGTAATGCTAATTGATTGACTATTAGAAATAAAACAGACAAAGCTAGAGTAAGGAGAAGACTTTCACTCAGTCTTTCCAATTCAATTTTCCAGGGTAATTCTACAAACCTGAGAATGCTAAGAAACAAAACGAACATTGTTAACACGTTATAAATAAAAAGCTTCTTTAAATATAGTTTTCGTTTAGATATTGCCAAGTAAAGAGATAAAACAATGTAGAGTGCAATTGCGATTTGAAGCCAGAATTTAATGGAATCCATTTTGCTAATTTAATTATTCTGTACATTGCGGGATGTCAACACACGTTGCTCCGCAAGAATTTACTATAGCCCCTTGACAATTTGCTGTGCAAGCAGCTACTTCTTCTTTAATTTTATCACTACAATGTGCATCAATAATTGCAGCAACAAGAGCCCCAAGAAGATATAGAAATCTTAAGAACCATACCCACCAAATATAAGTGTCATTTGGTTGTGGTCCGTAACTATGATTATTATTAAGTGAAGTCAAATTAGAATAAAAGTTAGCCCCTATATATGAGCCACTAATAATTGCAGTATCAGTTCCGTTTACTAAATTGTATGAGATACTTCCAATATTGTTAGAGTCAACATAAATATTCTCAATTTTATACTGCTGATTTTTTAGAGTGTATGAGATGCTTGTTGAGTTTGATGAATCAATTTGAATTCCACCAAAATCAAAAAAATCAACTTTTATGTCCACGTCAATCAATGTTTGTTGATTTTGAGTAATTGTAATTTTGAAAAAATCATGGATGTCATTACCACTAATTAACGTGAATAATGTTTAAGCAGCAATTAACAATTGCTTGCAATCATTTTTTTCGGGGGTGATTTTAAGAGAGGGTTTCTTATCAAGGAATTGATAAGCAGTTAAAGCTGCAACGGTATTGATCAAAAATCCTTTTGGCGATCTATGCCTGGTGTGTTGTAGGTTG
>PAVT01000064.1 GCA_002713165.1 Verrucomicrobiota bacterium | reverse complement strand
TTTAAACTTAAATCACAGCGAATTTTAGTGTTGGATAAAAGAGGAAAGGTAAAAACAATAATGTACTCTGAAAAGGATGTAATCCATATAAAATTGCTTAATGGGACAAAGCTAAATGGACCAATATCCAGGATAGAAAACGAACTATTTTATATTGGTCAAAAAAAAATACAACTGGATTCTGTTAAAACTGTTCATGTGTATAAACATCAGTCATTCTTTAATCCATTAGGAAGATTTTTAATGGTTGGGTCTATTGCCTACTTGGGCATAGATACTTTTAACAGACTAATCAATGCTGACCACCCTTTAATAGAAGAAGAAAGTGTTAAAGCTTCAGCTTATCTTTTTATTGGGAGCATTATTTGTCGTGAATTAATTCACCGCAGGTATAAAATTTCAGAAAAAAGACCACTTAAAGTTATCGATATTAGCATTTAGGGTTATACACAGTCAATCTGTTAAAAGCTAATTACACACGGATTCATCTTGCAGTCTTGTCCATTTACATTTGTATATAGGATGAGGATTTTGCACACAATTTTAATTGCATTAATTATTGGTTTTATTCCCATTTATGGATTCGCAACTGAAGATGATTTTCAGAAAAATTTCAACATTGCGAAAAAGCATTTGTCTCAACGGGAGATTTTAAAGGCAATTCCATACCTAGAATATCTTAACCAAAAATACCCTTCGAATGCTAATCTCCAATACCTAATTGGCTTGTGTTACGCTGAGAAGGAAATTGTTCACCCTAAAACTTTGCAATTGCTTGAGAAGGCATCTAAAAGGGTATCACTCGAATACAATCCCAACAGTTTAAAGGAAGAACGTGTACCAATTTATGTTTACTACTATTTAAGCATTGCCTACTCACAACAACACGAATGTGATAAGGCAGAAGAAGCAAGGAATAAGTTCTTAAAAATATATTATCACGAAGACAACTATTATATTGAAGAATCTATGTTGTGGTTAAAGAGGTGCAAAAAAATGACGAAAACTCCCGCAAGTGATTCTCTTCCTACTTTTCCTGATTTTGAGCCTTACACGAGTAAGAAAATACAGAAAACTAAACCAAAGGAACAAAGGATTAATTACTCCAAAAACGAACCATTGCCTAAAAGTGTAGCCCCTAAAACTCCCCAAAAAATAATCACAAAATCTATTGAGTACACTACTGATTATCCACTTTATGGAGTGCAATTAGGTGCCTTTCACGAAGTAGTACCTGTCAGTCGATTTAAAGCATTGAAAAACGTAGACGCCTTTATGGATACGACAGGTGTAATACGCTATGTAATTGGTCACTTTTCATATTATTCACAGGCTGAAAGTTTGCTAAAAGCCATACAATCTAAAGGCTACGAAGATGCTTTTATTGTGGATGTAAACAATGCAAGAAAATTCGCAGAATATGTTATAAGTGTAGATAATGTCAACATTAAAGCCACTCTAAGTGGCAAACTTAGTTACCATATTCAGGTAGGAGCGTTTAAACGAGAAATTCCGAGCCAAACCATTGAAATGTATTTCGATATTGAAGGATTAAAAGAGCGCAAAGAGGGTGTTTTTACCTATCTAACAGTAGGAGACTTTAAAAATTACGAAGAAGCTAAAGAATATGAAAAAGAGGTTGTTAGATCGGGAATTAGGGATGCTTTTGTGATTGCGCGATTAAATGGCAAGAAAATTTCATTACAAACTGCTAAAGATTATAAATGAATATGAAAAAGCAATTTCTAGGTTTGGTTCTTTCAATACTAATTAGTGGGTTATGTGCCCAAGATAGTCTCGAAATTGAATTTGATAAAGCTAGGGTACTTTTAGCACAAAGGAACATTGAAGATGCCATAACCTCCTTAAGAAAAGTTTACATACACGATCAAAACAATTCTAACATTAATTTCTTGATGGGGGCAGCATACACTGAACTGGAGGGCACTCAATCAGAAGCTTTGTTTCATTTAAAGAAGGCAGTTCAAAATGTAAATGAAAAATACATTATTGGATCATTTAAGGAAAGTGGAGCCCCCATTCATGTATTCTATTACCTCACTTTAGCTTTTGGAGAGGTTGATTCTTGTGCTGAGGCAAATAGGGCGCTTCAAGAGTTTAAGAAATATAGTAATCGAGTAGACAAATATTTTATTGATGAGGCAGGAAGACATGTCCAAAAATGTCCATTTGAGGTTAAGAACAAAGCAGAGCAATGGAATCATGTCATCGAACCGCCTTTAAACTATGATCCAATGCATATCCCTCAAGAAGAGCCCTTCACTCTTGATTCAGCTACACTTGCAGAAAAAGGCTTGTTAACAAAGAAGCTTGAATATACAACAAATGCACCATTGTATGGGGTACAAATTGGCAGCAATATTAATCCTAGCCCTACCAGCTCATACAGTAATGCAAAAAATGTAGATGTTTTTATTGACAATAAAGGGATAATTAGGTATGTAATAGGACATTTTTCCATTCGTTCTCAAGCAGATCGACTCCTAAACACACTTCAAGAACAAGGGTATTCCGATGCATTTGTGGTCAATGTAAATGATGAAAGAAAATATTCAAATGAAGTCATAAGCTATAGAAACATCAATTTGAGGGCAGGAATACGAGGAAGTGTAGAATTCTACATACAATTGGGGGTCTTTAAAGCTGAAGTGCCGGAAAACTTTATGGAGGTATACACTAAAATTGATGGAATACAAGAGATTGAATACAATGAAATGACCGTGATTGCTGTTGGGCCTTTTGAAACATTTGAAGAAGTACAGCAAAAGAAGGCTGAACTAAACCTTGAATCAATTGAGGATGCCTTTATTGTTGCATACAATAAGGGAAAAAGGATTCCCTTAAAGGAGGCACAACAGTATACGCGCTAAATATGTATAATACAAACACTTAAATTAAATCATTGGGTAGTTTACTTAGGAAAATATTTCAGAACCATAGTACTAGGGTCCTCGTGCTGCTTTTTATAGCCATGCTAGTTCTTATTGGTTATTTCCTTACCCACAGTTACTTCATTCAACTTGGAATACACAAAAACAAAATTTTAAGCAAACTAGAAGCAGTTGCAAATACAGCTGCCACGCAGATTGAAGGCAATCAGTTGTCGTATTTGTTTGAAGCCTATGAGAATAAAGGCGATATAAGGACTAATTATCAAGATCGAGTTTATCAATTGCTTAGAGAAAAACTACTCAAAATAAAGGAACAGAATAAATTAACTACAGAAATATATACACTTACCTACAATAGGCAATTAGGAGCTTTTTATTTTGGTGTATGCACCAATGAAAGTCCTTTGTTCAGAGAAGTTTATGATCATTTTCCTGGTGTTCTCTTAGAGAATTATCAAAGTGGAGGAGAAATTGATGTTTATCAAGATAAACACGGTTATTGGCTATCAGCCTTTGCTCCAATAAAAAATTCACAAGGAGAGGTGGTAGCTGTAGTTCAAGTTGACAGCAAATTCAATGAGTTTCTTGCCGAAGCTAGAGAAGAAATATTCACCAATATTGGGATTTCATTATTTGTAACTCTATTTCTCTTTTTCTTTTTAGCGCGTTCTATGCGCTCAATTCTCATCAAAGAGGACCAACTCACCGCTGATTTAATACAATCTAAATTGGCGTTAGAACAAAAAAACCAAGAAACATTAGACAGTATTTTATATGCGAAAAAAATCCAAGACGCTATATTGCCCTTAACTACAACTGTAAGAGAAACACTCACGGAATCATTTATTTTTCATTTACCAAGGGACATTGTTAGCGGAGATTTTTATTGGTTTAAGCGTATAAGGGGGAAAATATTTATTGCGAGTGTTGATTGCACTGGCCATGGTGTTCCAGGCGCTTTTATGTCAATGATCGGCTCGATTCTTTTAGATGACATTATCAGTAAAAAACAAATAGATCAGGCAGATATTATTCTTAACAAATTGCATGGCGGTGTTGTGAAAGCGTTGAAACAAACTGTGCGCAAGAAAGCTTCTAAAGACGGTATGGACATTGCCTTATGTGTAATAGATGAGGACTTTCAAAAAATGCAATTTGCAGGAGCTTTTAGACCCTTATTGCACATTCGTGAAGGACATGCCATTAGAATTAAATCGGATCCATTTCCTATTGGAGGTTTCCGATCAGAGGCACCAATGTTTACTCTTCATGAAATAGACATTAGAAAAGGCGATTGTTTCTACATTTACTCAGACGGCTATGCCGATCAATTTGGAGGGGATAAGGACAAGAAGTACATGACCAAACGGTTTAGAGAATTTATATTATCTCTTCACGAGTTTCCTATGAATGAGCAATATGAAAAGCTGCAGCTAGAATTTGACCGTTGGAGAGGAAACAAGGAGCAAGTAGATGATGTCTTGGTAATCGGCTTTCGCTTGTAATTATTTTATAGCCTTTAACTCTCCATTGCTCACAACGATAGGATTAGATTGAGCAGTATTGTCTCCTGAAAATGTAAAGGTTCCAATCAATTCATTCGAACTCACTGAGCTAAATGTAACTGACCCTCCTTGCGATGTATAGACAGTATTGGCCGATGGATTTTGAACATCAGATTGATAGGTGATTGATCCGTCAGTGTTAAACGTATAGCTGTTTCCTGCGACTATTGTTCCGGTAACAACCATTGTGAGTGATTGACTATTATCAAATTTAGTGGCACTAATGGTTGTGTTTCCGCCATTTTGCGTGAAACGGCAAGTCAAAAAATTTTCTTCAGTTCCATTAAAATCAGCAATCAAGCCTTCCGCACCAGTAATTCGAGAAGTTCCGCCACCAGTATTTCCACCGCCGGTGTTTCCACCAAGATCAATGTTAATGACCTCTTCAGTTGCAGTTTCACCTGTTGCAGCAGGGTCAAAACTTGAGTTTAAGGTCAAACTGTTTTCTTTCGTACATCCAATAAAAAACATTGAAAATACTATACTCATAAGGGTAAATCTGTTGAGAAGTTTCATTTTTTTTCGCTTTTAAAGGAATAAAGGTATAAAAACCGATTAAATTAGAGGAAAAGTGGAGAATATCGGATTCGAACCGATGACCTCTACGCTGCCAGCGTAGCGCTCTAGCCAACTGAGCTAATTCCCCAAATAGGCTGCAAAAGTATTGAAATAGATGACAATTTTGTAAAAGCCTCAATAATTACTTTTGCCGGCTATCATGGAAGCCTCTTTTCAAAAAGCTGTAATGGATCAAATTGAGACTCTAACAGGGAGTGCGCTGACTGTGGAGTATTTGAGATTGGCTTCTGGTGGTTCCATCAATCAAACGTATAGTCTACTGACTAATCAAGGCCACTTCTTTCTAAAGTTCAACCAGCGTGATCTCTATCCAAAAATGTTTCAGCTCGAAAAGAAGGGACTAGAATTATTACAGAATCATTCAGAATTTAAGCTGCCAAAAGTTGTTTTGACGGCTGAGCATAAAGAGTATTCTTATTTGCTTATGGAAGGAATTGATCCTGCACCAATGGCGGAAAATTTTTGGACGTTGTTCGGGCAGCGATTAGCTAAAATGCACCAGAAGAGTACTTCCGACTATGGGTTAGATTCAAATAATTATATTGGTTCCTTGCCTCAAAAAAACAAATGGAAGCGCTCTTGGATTGAGTTTTTTGTACAGAACAGGCTGCAATTCCAAGAGAAATTGGCCCTGGATAGTCAACGCATTGACCGACAAACATCAACCCTACTTAGCGTTTTATACGGAAAAATGGAACGTCTTTTTACGCCTACACGTCCCTCGCTTTTGCATGGAGACCTCTGGTCAGGAAATTATATGTGCGGCCCTGACGGTCATGCAACCATATATGATCCAGCAGTTTATTATGGTCATCGCGAAATGGACATTGCCATGACTTATTTATTTGGTGGTTTTCAGAAAGAATTTTACGATGCCTACCAAGATGAATTTCCTTTGGATGAGGGTTGGGAAGAAAGAATTGAGATTTGCAATCTTTATCCATTGTTGGTGCACGTCAACTTATTCGGTGCTTCTTATGCCAACCGAGTAAAAGCCATATTGAAGAGATATGCCTAGATTTATCCTTGCTTAAATTAACTAAATGAAATACAAAATTGGATTGATTGTGGTACTGATATTTGCAGTATTACAATTGTTTAACAATGAGCAATTACCTTACAAAGCACCAGACGAAAATGACTTATTTTCGCATTTTGAGGAGAACAATCAGCTACAAACCCTTATTGTAAAAAATTGCTACGATTGTCATTCCAATCAAGTGAATTATCCTTGGTATTCATCTGTGGCACCATTGTCATGGTGGATTCAAGATCACATTGAACATGGCAGGGAAGAAATGAATTTTTCGATGTGGGGGAATTATCCGAAAGATAAGCAACAGCATTATGCCGAGGAAGCCATTGAGTTGGTAAAAGAAGGTGAAATGCCTTTACCCTCTTATGCATTTATTCACAGGCATGCGAATTTATCCGATGAAGACAAAACAGCCATTCTTGGATTTTTCAGATCAATGGAAACGGGAAACTAAAGGATGTTTTAAACTAATTCAACCAGTAGACGATCACAAACCGTTTTACTGAGCGTAATGTTCTTCTTTTGCTTGTAGCTCACGACTATACTTTGATCAAAATTCTCCTTTTTTTCGATGAACAGTTCTGTGCCCAAGTCAATGTTGCGGCTATTGAGAAAGTGTAGAAAATCTGTAGAGCTCTGTGTGAGGGCACTTAGTATGACTTTGTCCCCCTTATTAAGCTCGTTAAGGCGCGAGTAATTTTTATTTTCTACTTCACCTTTTTTATTGGGAATAGGAGAACCGTGGGGATCTACTTTAGGATAACCCAACATTTTGTCCATTCGCTCAAAGAGGGCGGAAGAATCGATGTGTTCCATTTCTTCGGCAATTTCATGCACCTCCTCCCATCCGAAGTCCATGTTTTGCACCAAGAACATTTCTGTAATTCGATGTTTTCGAATGATTAAGGCGGCTACCAATTCTCCTTCTGGGGTCAGAGCAATGGGTTTATATTTTTTATATCTGACCCAGCCTTTGGCTTCTAGCTTATTGACCATGTTGTTGACCGTGGGTTTGCTCACAGAGAGTTTTTTGCTTAACTCAGACAAGGTGACTTTGCCTTTCTCTTGAGTGATGGCATAAATGGCTTTAAGGTAATTCTCCTTGGTTTGTGAAGGCATTGGTCAAAATTAAGGACAAAAGGTAAAGGCTGTCTAACTTTTTCGGAAATACCTATAAAACTGTGATCCTACCGCAGAAATTAGATGGACAAAAAAAGGACAATAATGGCACAAAAGACTAAAATACAACAAGATATTATAGAGCGTCGATAAAAAGCCTTGACTTGTAAGTCCCATAAAATTGTCTTGCTTTTGAAAAGAAATGAAAATGAAAGCATTAGCCTATATTTTTCTTTCTATTTCCTGTTTCAATCTTGTTGGGCAAGATTGGGCACCCTTTAAAAGATCGGACACACTTCTAAATTATGTAAGTATTGATTCAATAACAACAAACTATAATTATGTCGATACGGTTGGTCATCTTCGCTATTTTCACCCTATACAATCCATTTATGTGGATAGCGTTCTTTTAGATACAAGCAATTATAAATCCATTGTATTCAAAAAAGGGGTGTCTGTGAATGATTTCTTAAATGATTATTATCCTAGACCTCAACTATTGAAGGGACAAATACTTGGAGATTCTGCAATCATAAAAAAAAGATTATTCTCAATTTTCTACGATTGATTCTCATGGTTTTAATATTCGATTTGAGCATAGAATAAAACAAGGCATTCAGTGGCAATTAGGTAATTCAGTGGGTTATGTTTTAAAAGCGAATTGCGATACAATTTATTGGGGTAACATAGATAGTTTATTGGCAGATTCACTTGCATTGATTAGTATTCAAGTTGAAGATACAAATGCTAACACGGTTGCCAATCATTTGCTCAACAATAGTAAAATTATATTGAGCAAAAAAAATGGCATAATAAGAACGGTTTCTTTTACAAACCTAGATACGATTCGTTATTACACTCTTTATCGAAGTCTAGTGAAAACAATTATGCTGACAGACCATTTAGACTTTAAGAAGGGCGATGAAGTTCACATCATAGAAGGAGTTAAACAGACAGTTGCTCCGGGTGGATGGGTGGATTCTACAAATAGGTATATCGTAAAGATAAAAGACGACAGTTCTTCCAGTTCCCATCAGTGTTTAAAAACCGATCATGATTGGTGGTTTTTAGTTCAACCTGGGTCAATTAAGACAGGCAATAGTGATTGGTGGTGTGTTGATAAGCTCAAAATTTTAGCCTTAAATGAATCAATGCTTTATCAAAATGGAAATGTACCCTTCACCTACTACTCAACCAATTGCCTTGGAGTGAGTTATTCTTCAGGGTTTAATAACCTGGTCATTTACCCAAGTGTTTGGGTAAATCAATATGATACAAGTGGTAAACCAACTAATTTAATTTCTGAGTTAGGTTATTATAACAGAAGGCTAAACCAATATTTAGTTGGGGCAGGAATTGAGTTTTATGAATTATCTGGGTTCACCGGTGGATATGATGAAAAAGCGCACAAAATTCAATATGTCAAAAAAGGGAATAAAAGTTGGGAAACACCAATTTCGTTTTCTACGACCTTAAATGAAATAAAAGATAATGGAAAGTTCCTCTTGTACCCCAATCCAACACAAGGTATAGTGAAGATAGATCTTCCAAACGATGCGCCCATTCAGCAAGTCAAGATTTTTAATTTACAAGGAAGTCAGGTGGAAGCACCTTCGAGTGGCAATAAAATGGACCTTTCTGCTCTGCCACAAGGGCTTTATATGATTCACATTCAAACAACTGAAAACAGTTGGGTGAAAAAGGTGCTTAAAAGGTAAACTACCGAACAAAACAAGCCGTCCAACTGTCTTAAATTGCGCAACAAATAAACTACCCATGGAATACAATCGACTAGGAAAAACAGGATTGCAAATTAGCCGCTTGTCATTAGGATCGTGGCTGACCTTCGGAAAACAAATTGAAAACAACATCGCTGCCGACTTAATGGATGTGGCTTATGAACATGGGGTCAACTTTTTCGACAATGCCGAAATATATTCTCGAGGTGAATCCGAACGCGTCATGGGAGAAATCTTAAAAAAGCGCGATTGGCGAAGGGATTCCTACATTGTTTCCTCCAAGGCATTTTTTGGCGATGGGGGGCAACTGCCTACCCAAAAAGGATTGAATCGGAAACATTTGGTAGAAGCCTGTGAGGCCGCCATGAAACGCCTGAAAGTGGATTATTTGGATTTGTTCTTCTGTCATCGTCCAGACAAACAAACCCCCATTGAGGAAACAGTTTGGAGCATGCACAATTTAATCCAGCAAGGTAAAGTGCTTTATTGGGGCACCTCTGAATGGAGCGCTCAAGAGATTATGGAGGCGCACATGGTGGCACAACGTTACAATTTAATTGGGCCATCGATGGAACAGCCCCAATACAATATGCTTCACCGGCAGAAAGTAGAGGTGGAGTACAGTCAAATATATAAAACAGTTGGATTGGGCACTACGATTTGGTCTCCTCTAGCTTCAGGCATTTTGAGTGGAAAATACAATGATACTGCTCCTGATGCCACTCGTTTTTCCATTGAAGGGCTAGAGTGGCTCAAAGAAGCCAATTTGGTAGAAGAAAAACTGAAAGTTATCCGACAACTGAGTGACTTCGCCAAAGAACTGGGCATTAGTATGCCAAAATTGGCCATTGCTTGGTGTTTAAAAAATGAAAATGTAAGCACGGTGATATTGGGTGCTTCGAAGAAAACACAATTGGAAGAAACATTGACCTCCCTGGAAGTTGTCAATAAACTGACTGATGAGGTTATGGAGAAAATTGAAGAAGTCTTAGGCAATCAACCTCAGCACCCTACTTTTTAGGCAAGTGCTTTACGCACATTATTGTCCAACTCTTTTTCGTTGATAGAATAGCAGAATAAATGTACAGGGTTTAACTCTTTTGCCCATTTGTGAAGGTTAGGGTTGAGCTGGTCAAAATAGACACTGTATGGAATGTCATGATCAAGCTTCAATATTTTTGTGATTTGATAGCCGTCTAATTTTCCTTTTGTTTCAAGGTTAATGAATATCATATCAGGTTCAAATTGTTGTAGTATTCTTTCTAGGTCATCAATGTTATTGACCGTTCCCAAGCACACTTGGTTCTGTTTCTGTATGATTTTTTCTAAAAGAGCTGATTTGTAAGAATCTGAATCTACAATGAGCACCTTTTTGGCGAACTCATAAGTTACAGGATGTGTATTGAGGGATTTAGAAAAACTAAACTGTTCGAGCATGATGGTGGTTTACAAGTTCGAGCTAAAAGTACTCCGGGAATGACTCTAATCAAAAAAAACTCATGGACAATTAAAGGACAAATCAACTATGGTGCACAAAATCCTCTAAAGAAGTACTATCGATCTCATTTAGTTTCTTTTTTAGGCGAAATTTTGATTTCGCAACACTTTCAGATGAAATTCCGAGGGTATCAGCAATTTCAAAGTTTTCCATCTGCAGTTTCATCAAAGCCATGAGGCGTTTTTCTCCTTTTGTGAATGAAATCTTCGCAGTATTTAATCGATCAAAAAATTGAGGGTAGATTTTCTCAAAAAGTGTTTTGAATTTTACCCAATCTTGAACTGTGAGTAGTTTCATTTCACTTAACTGGTCCAATTCTTCTGCTTTTGAATTGCGCATTTCTGTTAGCTCCGCTTCTTTAGCTTCCACTTCTTGGTCCAATGACATTAAGCGCTGATTCTTCAACATGAGCTCTTTTGTATAGTTGCTTAAAGCAAGTTTATTTTGCTCATTTTCTTGTTTAACACTTGCCAGTTGCATTTCTAGGATTTTTTTTGATTGGGCTCTTTTTTTACTTCTTAGTTGAAAAATTATCGCAATTAGTGCCAACACCATTAAAGAACTAAATAGACCAATGCTCAAGTATTTTTTTTCACTCACCTCTAAGTCCTTTTCAATTTTGAGGCGCTCAATTTCACTTTCCTTTTTTGACAAATCGTATTTGCGTTGATACAGTAAACTTTTTTGTTTGATTTCAACATTTGAAAGAGAGTCCTCTAGTTCTATGTTTTCAACTAAATAATCAACTGATCTTTTGAAGTCACCTAAATCGTAATAAGCATGGGATACATGGACAGTGGCGTCTTTTAGTTGATAAGGATCCTTGTATTTTTTGGCATGATCATATTCTTTTAAGGTATAAAAAACAGCAGAATCATTCATTCTTAATCCTTGGAAAGCCCTTCCAATTGCCCCAAAGGTATATCCGAGTGTTGAATGCATTTTAGCTTTTCGTTTGTAGCTTAGGGCAATTTTGTGGTGCCTCATGGCTTCTTCAAATAAGCCCATGTTTCTGTAGCAAAATCCCAAGTTTGAATTGAATTTTGCTTTGGCAAAATTGTTATCGTCATTCATGAGCTTAAGGCCATTATTGAGCGTATCAATTGCTGTTTGATTTTTCCCTTGCTCCCCTAAAATTGCAGCCATATTGTTATAAGTCATGCCAATGAGGTCATGGTTGTTCAAATGGATAGCAATGGCCAATGCCTTTTGATTGTAGTCAAATGCAAAGTCGAGTTGGTCGTGATAGCGATATGATTCTGCAATATTGTTGTAGGCTCTTGCTAACCATACACTGTCCTTAATTTGCAAAGCTAATTCTGAGGCTTTAAACCCTTTCTCAATGGCCATGTCTAACTTTCCTTGATTTAATTCAGCATGACTAAAAGCGAGCAAGTATTTAATTTGCTGATTAGTTTCCTTGGCTTCCTTTGCGTATTGAATGGCCTGGTCGTAATACTTTGTGGCTTCATTATAGATGCCTGCATTGGCATACATCTTCGCTGCTTTGTAGTGCAAATGGTGTTGAAAGCTTAAGCTGTCCTTATAAAATGACGCATTGTGAATGCTGTCAATAAAACTTTCTGCTATAGAATAATCAAACTCAATCAATGAATCTAAATGCGTGAGCAATACTTTACAACTGTTTTTTTGTGGGTGTAGAGATGTCGTAAGCAGACTCAAGACGATAACGAGGAAGGGTTTTTTCAACTGTGGGCTTTTGTCGAAGATATAGAATTCAGGCCAATTATGGAACCAATTTAAAAGCGCACTAATTTTTAAAGAAGCCTTTATGAAAAATTAAGATAGAAGCGACACCAACGCTAATGGCGGCATCAGCAATGTTAAAAATGTGTCGAAAAAAAATGAAATATTTGCCCCCCCAGATAGGAATCCAATCAGGCAGAAATCCTTCGTATAGTGGAAAATAAAGCATGTCAACAACTTTTCCAAACAAGAAGGAGGAATAGCCACCTTCTTCAGGCATAAAGGTGGCCACTTGATAATAGCTGTTGTTGAATAGCATACCGTAAAAAGCACTGTCAACGATGTTTCCCAACGCACCTGCAAATACTAAAGCTCCGCTGATCATCAACCCATTGCTAGCACCCTTTTTGGGTAAGGTGAACAAATACCAGCCAATAAGGCAAACAGCAATTATCCTGAATATGCTCAAGAATAGCTTGCCGTAATCACCAGCAATTTCCAACCCAAAGGCCATTCCATTATTTTCAGTAAAATGGATGATGAACCAATCTCCAAAAATGGGAATCTCCTCAGACAATTGCATGTTCGTCTTGACCCAAAACTTTAGGAATTGGTCAATAAACAATACCAATAGCACGACCACTATTGGGAGTACATAAGAAGTTTGCTTCTTGGACAATAGTTGAATGATTGCTTAGTTCATTGCTTGCTTGGCCTCTATCGAGAGGGTAGCATGAGGCACTGCTCTTAATCGTTCCTTTGGAATAAGTTTGCCAGTAACTCTGCAAACACCATAGGTCTTGTTTTCTATGCGTGTAAGCGCATTCTCAAGGTGGGTGATAAATTTTTCTTGACGTGCCGCAAGTTGAGACATTTCTTCTCTGGATAGAGTTTCCGATCCATCCTCCATCATTTTAAAGGAAGGAGACGTATCTTCTGTACCATGATCATCTTTGTGAGACAATGAATTTTTAAGGCCTTCTAAATCTGTTTTTGCCTCATTGAGCTTGTGGTGAATCAATTCTTTGAATTCCTCTAAATCTGCATCGGTATATCTTTCTTTCTCTGCCATTTTATTGTGTTTTATGTTTTTCTAAAGAAATGAAGATTATTAAATCCTCATCTATTTCTACTTCAAATGCACCTGGAGCTATTTCTGATACCAGTTCTAGCTTTACTGCCAAGGTTTCAGAACAAATATAATCTTTATTGTCATTGATAGCATCATCTATGGATGAATGGCTTACCATAACATCAATCTTGTCAGTTACCTCAAACCCAGCTTCTTTTCTGAAGTTTTGAATACGGTTTACCAACTCTCTTGCTATGCCTTCGTTCAATAGTTCATCATTCAATTGGATATCCAAAGCGACTGTATATTTACCTTCAGTAGCCACAAGCCAGCCTGGGATATCTTCTGAGCTGATCTCTACATCAGCAATGTCCAAAATGATGCTGCTATCTGACAAATCAAGGGCAATGCTTCCATTTTGCTCTAGTTGTGTGATTTGTTCTTGGCTCATTTGGTTGACAGCTTCAGCAACTGTTTTCATTTGTTTGCCATATTTTGGGCCCAGTTTTTTAAAGTCAGGCTTGATCTTCTTTACTAAAACCCCTGCAGTTTCTTCCAGGTATTGCAAGGTTCTCACATTGACTTCCGAAAGAATCAAACTTTCCACCTCTTTCAACTGGCGTTTGAATTTAAGATCTAAAACAGGCACCATCATTTTTTGCAATGGTTGTCGCACCTTGATCGATTCTTTCTTGCGAATAGAAAGTACCATAGACGACAACTTTTGGGCAATTTCCATGCGCTCCTCCAAGTCTATGTCAATGTGCGCATCCTTTACTTGACCAAAATCTGCGACGTGTACTGAAGAATGGGACTCTTTTCCACTCACTTGGTTAAGGTCTTGATACAAACGATCCATGTAAAATGGAGCAATAGGTGCACTTAATTTAGCAACAGTGGTTAAGCAATGATAAAGCGTTTGATACGCTGAAATTTTGTCTTCGCTATATTCTCCTTTCCAAAACCTTCTTCGGCATAAACGTACATACCAATTGCTTAAATGATCCAATGTAAATTCTTGGATGGCTCTTCCCGCTTTAGTGGGCTCAAAATCAGTATAAGCTCCATCTACTTTTTGAATTAGACTGTTTAGTTTAGAAAGTACCCAACGGTCAATCTCAGGTCTTTTTTCAATCGGTATTTCAGTTTCTGAAAATTTAAAGCCATCAATGTTGGCATAGAGTGCAAAGAAGTTATAAGTATTGTATAAGGTACCGAAGAACTTGCGTTGCACTTCAACGATTCCTACCAAGTCAAACTTTAGGTTGTCCCACGGTTGCGCATTGGTGACCATGTACCAACGCGTAGCATCAGGGCCATACTTTTTTAGGGTTTCAAAGGGGTCTACCGCATTTCCCAATCGCTTGGACATTTTTTGTCCGTTTTTATCAAGCACAAGGCCGTTAGACACCACATTTTTATAGGCTACAGAATCAAAACACATGGTTCCTATTGCATGCAAAGTAAAGAACCAACCCCTTGTTTGGTCTACTCCTTCAGCAATAAAGTCTGCAGGGTAAAATTGATTTTGCTCGATTAACTCTTTGTTTTCGAAAGGATAGTGCCATTGTGCATACGGCATAGAACCTGAGTCAAACCAGACATCGATGAGGTCTAATTCTCTTTTCATGGGTTTGCCTGAGGGAGAAACCAAGGTAATCTCATCTACAAATGGACGGTGAAAATCAAAAGTAGTGTAGTTTTCATCGCTCATGTCACTTGGATCAAAGTCGGCCAATGGATTTGATTTCATCAAGCCGGCTTCGACAGAAGCCTCACACGCTGCTTTTAATTCTGCTGCGGAACCCAAGCAGACTTGTTCTGTTTTATCTTCTGTTGTCCATATTGGAATGGGGATTCCCCAATAGCGAGACCGCGATAAATTCCAATCTTGGAGATTTTCTAACCAGTTACCAAAACGCCCTTTACCTGTGCTTTCCGGTTTCCAATTAATGGTATTGTTCAGTTCAATCAAACGGTCTTTTACAGCAGTGCTCTTAATGAACCAAGAATCTAAGGGGAAATACAAGACGGGTTTGTCTGTTCGCCAACAATGAGGGTAGCTGTGCTCGTATTTTTGTACTTCAAATGCTCGATTTGCCTCTTTTAACTTGATGGAAATACGAACATCAATAGATTTATAATCATCGCCTTTATCCTCTTCTTTAAGGTATTGCTCTTTCACATATTCGCCCGCAAAATCAGTTACATCCTTTGTAAATCGACCTTGATTATCTACTAGGTGCAAGGCTCCAACGCCATTGGCTTTGGTTACTCTAAAGTCATCTGAACCATAGCTGGGGGCTAAATGCACAATACCAGTACCGTCTTGGGTAGTCACAAAATCACCTAACAATACTTTAAATGCA
>PAVT01000063.1 GCA_002713165.1 Verrucomicrobiota bacterium | reverse complement strand
TTGAATGTGATGCTTGTAAAATTCAAGCAGATCTTGACTATCAATGCATTCAAAATCTTCAATTTTTAGGGTATTATTATAGGGATGGGCATTGTTATAAAGACGTTCGATGAATACTTGACGAGCCACAAAAGATACTTTTTGGCAATTGACAAGAAATTTTTGTTTGCTGATTGACAGTAATTGCTCAAACTCTAATTGAGGAAAAGTAGAAGATTTGATAATGTTGGCCACCAATGGCAGCACTGATGATAAGTTCTTTGGCAAGCAATGCAATGTTAAAAGCAACTTATCTGCCATGCATTCAGCTTCCCAAAAAGCACCTGCTCTATCAAATTGCTCATTGATCTCTTTGGCAGTGTAATCTGTCGTGCCTTTGTTGAGCATTTTTGCACATAGGTTTGCAACAAGTGATTTTTTTTGATGGGCGTAACCAGCATTAAATTCTATTTGCAAACGACTAATTTCGGCATCTTCAGCATGCAATGTGTGCAATTTTATGCCAGTTGGAGTTATCTCGCTTTTTGCCTTAGTAAAATTAAATTCAGGGACCAGTTTCTGAACTGGATTCTCGCTTCTAAACATGATCAACTTTGTTGTAATAAAGTGTAGAACTGTTGGTCTCGGCAAATAGCGCTTTTGCAACTTTTAAAATGTCCTGCCTACATACCTTTAAATAATGTTCTTTTTCCGAATTGATGAAGTTGGTATCTCCTAGAAGAGAGGCATAAGCAAGACCCATAGCCTTATTCAATGCGGATGATTTACCATAAGCGTCTATAGTGAGCACTTTATTTTTTACCTTTTCTAGTTCATTTTCGTGAACCAATACCTGGCACATTTGATTTAACAATTCCCAAATCGCTTGTTCAGCATCATCCATTTTTACTTCAGGTATCAACTTGCCTCCAACAATAAACAAAGCTGGTTCTATTTCTCCTGTAATGTATGCATTGAGTTCGCTAAACATTTGACGTCCTAAAACCAATTCTTCGTAAAAACGAGAACTTTCTCCAGTCGAAAGAATGTCAGATATTAAATCTGTGGTGTGGTAGTCTTTGTGTGTTCGACTGCACATGTGAAAGGCAATGTAAATCGCATCTTGAGGGACTTTTCTCTCAACTGAAAGTATTCGTTTCTCAGTTTGTGGTGGCTCTATCGGTAAAGTCCTTTCTTTGATCTCCCCTTGAGGGATGTCGCCGAACCATTTTTCAGACAAATCAATGATTTTCTTGAATTCAAAATCACCAACTATGGAGAGTATTGCATTGTTCGGTCGGTAATGTTTGTAAAAAAAATCTTTTACATCTGATAACTGCGCTTCTGAAATATGTTCAATCTTTTTACCAATCGTTGGCCATTGATACGGATGGTTCTTATAAGCAAGTGGTTTTAATAGCAAATAAACATCTCCATAGGGCTGGTTTAAATAATTCTGTTTGAATTCTTCCACCACTACCTTTTTTTGAACTTCGAGTGACTTAGGTGTAAATGCCAATTCATTCATGCGGTCCGACTCCAGCCAAAATGCTGTTTCGATGGCTGATTTTGGTAAGGTCACATAATAATTTGTGATGTCCGAAGATGTAAATGCATTATTTTCACCGCCAACTTCTTGCAAGGGGGCATCATAAGAAGGAATGTTTTTAGAGCCTCCAAACATTAAATGTTCAAAAAGGTGTGCAAAACCAGTTTTACTTGGCTCTTCATCTTTAGAACCAACATTATACAGCAGATTCATTACTGCAATAGGACTATGATTATCTGCATGATGGATGACTTTTAAGCCATTTGAGAGCGTGTGCTCATTGAAATGAATCATATATTCAAATATTGTCGCTCGAAATTACCGTTTAAATTATTGTCGACAAATTGAATGATCACTGAAATAATAAAGTATAAAAAATCAAATTATTGTATATTTGCTGCTATGAAAACAAGAATAATCGCATTGGTTTTTGCTTTTTTGAGTGTTCTTTCATTGAATGCACAGGAAATGGATTTTGGTTTAAATCTAGGAGCAGCCAACTACTTAGGAGAAATAGGTGGTAGTTCAGGCGAAGCAAGAGGATTTTTGTTGGACATGCGCTTTGATCAAACAAGCTTCGCTGTAGGTGGATTTTTTAGATATTCTTTCAGCAATTCGTTGGCAGCAAAATTGAGTGTAAATTTTGCTAGAATCGAAGGTGCTGATAGTCTTTCAGACAATCCGAACAGAATAGCAAGAAACTTAAGCTTCAGAACAGACATGATTGAAACTACCATTACAGGGGAATATGCGTTTCTTGTTTTGAATGACTTAAGTAGGAGATCTAAATCACGTGTTGATTTTAGGGCTCATGCTTTTACAGGTGCTGGTATTTTGTTTTATTATCCTTATGCGCAAGCAAATGATGAATGGTATTATTTGAGACCATTACAAACAGAAGGCGTAGAAAATGCTTACAACGAAATGACGATTGTTGTACCCTTGGGCATTGGCGCCAGCTTCACATTCAATAATAAGTTCAGATTAGGAATGGAGATTGGATATCGTTTTACTTTTACTGATTATCTTGATGATGTAAGCACAGACTTTGCCTATGACCCATTAAATCCTAATGATGACGTTGAATTGCCGTTTGAAGAATCAAAAATATTCGCCAATCGCAGTGATGAAGCTTTTGCTCGTGGGAATCCAGACCTTCCAGACAGAGGATTTTATCGACGTGGCAGTATAAGAGGAAATCCTGATGCCAATGATGGATATTTATTAGCACAATTTAACCTTTCAATGGTTATAGGAGGCGGTAATTCTTTCTATAAACCAAGATACAATAGCTTAATCAAACGTAGAAGAAGAAGAACTAAATTTTAAACTTAAGTCTAATTAGAAATAGATATAGAAAAAAAAGGAGCATTATATATTGCTCCTTTTTTTATTTTAAATACTGAAGAATTTTTCTCAAAGGCTTAAACCACAGTGTATAAAATCTTGGGGTTATCTGATTCATACTCCATGCCTTTCGATCTTCCTTATTGGCTCTCATACGATTTTTAAGGCTTGAATTACTCATGCCACCTGCACGCATTTTTACTATCACACGCTTTAAATAACTCAATCTGATTTGGTGCTTATGTATAAACCTTAGCATCAATTCATAATCTGCAGCAGATTTTAATTCCATTGAGAAATTTCCAAATTTTCTGTAAATGTCTTTTTTCACGAAGAAAGTAGGATGTGGTGGCATCCAACCATACAAAAAATCTCCTGGCTTATAATTTCCAGACTTCCAGTTTCGAATAATTTTATTGGTATGATTTGAATCTACATATTGCAGATCCGCATAGACGGCATCAGAATGTTCTTCTAAAAAGATCTTAACAACCTCTTCAATAACAAACTTATCTGTGTAAAAATCATCCGAATTAAGTATGCCAATGATGTCTCCTGTAGCCAATTTAATCCCTTTATTCAAAGCATCATACATTCCACTATCCTTTTCTGAGACAAACTTTGAAAGCTTATCAGAATAAGGTTCAATTTTTTGCAATGTGTTATCGGTGGAATCACCATCAACAATGATGTACTCAATATCAGGATGAGTTTGCACAAGCACAGACTTAACTGTATCTTCAATGGTTGTAGAACTGTTGTAAGTCACTGTAATAATGGAAACTTTCAAGATATCTAAGCTCTAGAGATGATGTAATTTTCTATAACAAGCATGTCCATATCTGTTCTTAAGTAACATGCAAGAGCTTCTTTCGGAGTATTTACGATTGGTTCGTTTTCATTGAATGATGTGTTCAACAATAAGGGAGTGCCTGTTTTTTGCCGAAAATGTTCAATTAAATCGTAGTATCTATCTCCTTTCTCTACTGTTTGAAGTCTTCCTGTTCCATCTACATGGGTTACCGCCGGGATTTCTTTATGCTTCTCAGGCTTTATTGGGTAGACTTTTTCCATAAAAGGTACCTTGTCAGTCTTCTCAAAATACTCACTTACATAGTCTTCCAATATGGATGGGGCAAAGGGACGAAAACTTTCTCTACGTTTTATCTTAGAATTTAACAGTTCTTTTGCATCATCACGTCTAGGATCTACAATGATTGAACGGTGTCCAAGCGCCCTTGGACCAAACTCAGCTCTTCCTTGAAACCAACCAATTACTTTGCCGTTTACCAAAGCACTTGTCACTTCCTCTATGAGTTGAAGCTCATCATATTTTTTATACTCAATACCCTCTTCTTTCAATGTTTCTTCAATTTCCTCATCATTTGTTTTATAGCCAGTATATGCATCATATATTGGTGCTAAACGCGCTTTCTTTAATTCGTGGTTATAAAACCATAGAGAAGATCCTAAAGCTGTCCCAGCATCATGTCCTGCAGATGGAATGTAAACCTCTTTAAAGGAAGTTTTCTCGAGAATCTTTCCATTCGCTACAGAATTTTGTGCGACTCCACCTGCGATGCATACAGAATCTAATCCTGTTTTTTGATGAAGATGATTGAGTATATGAAATATCAACTCCTCAGTAAGGCGTTGAACAGAGGTGGCAATGTCCTTATGCTTCTGTGTCAACTCCTCCCCTTTTTTTCGAGAGGGCCCGAGTAATTTTTCAAGTTCTTCAGAGAAAATAGATTCAATATGTGGATCTCCTCCTTCCCAACTCATGCTCACACCTTCTTTAGCATGTTTAAAAAACTTTGTATTCAATTTAAATAAACCATCATCCGTAAACTCAAGTAATTGTTTCAGATCCTCTACATATTTTGGTTCTCCGTAAGGTGCAAGTCCCATTACTTTATATTCATCTCCATAATGTGGGAAGCCAAGGTATTGAGTCAGAGCGGTATAAAAAATACCAGCTGAATGAGGGTAAATCACACTGTCAAGAACCTCGATTTGATTGCCTTTACCTACTGCTGTCATTGTAGAAGTAAAGTCACCAAATCCGTCGATGGATAAAATGGCAGCCTCTTTAAATGGAGAAGCAAAAAAGGCACTTGCCAAATGGCTTCTGTGATGCTCAATTTGATGAACTTCAGCTCTAATGTCAGATTCCTGAACATTAAAAAATGTTGCCAACTCAGACTTCACACTCCCTACTTTTTTTGAATTGGCAAGACGGTCAAATACATTTCTAATGCCAACCCTGTTCTTTAGTGTGTGTAAAATTTTCTTTTTAATGTTGGCAGAAGGATTTCTTGAGATGGTGATATGATCAACTTCTTCTATCGAAATATCAGCTTCTTTTAAGCAGAATTTGATGGCCTCAGTTGGAAATCCAGCCCAATGCTTAATCCTTCTGAATCGTTCTTCTTCTGTGGCTGCGATTATCTTATCATCCTTCATTATTGAAGCAGAAGAATCTCCGTGATAGGCATTAATTCCTAATATGTACATCAATGTATTTTAAGGACCAAATTTATTAATTCTTATCGTTTTTAATCAATTCTCACCATTGGTAAATAAGCTTAAATTATCTTGTATTTTATGCTCATCAATAATGTTCTTTTTAGCATAATTTTTGCAATTTTCACTCATAATTTGGTATTGTTCATTACCTAATCCAATTAAATTTTGAAGAGCCTCTATCCATTTGATCTCCTTTTCTAGGCTTAAAGAGTAACCAACACCCTCTTTTTCAAGATTTAACCATGGAGTATTGTCGCTAATAATTACTGGTATTCCGCTACTTATAAACTCTGTAATCACATGGCCATAGTTTTCATTTTTAGTTGGCAAAACCAAAAAATGGTAGTTGCATATCACATCCTTTACTTCATTGGGTTTTAATTCTCTCTTGTAGGAGATATTGCTATTCTTGTTCACCAATACTCGACATTCTTCCCAATAAGATTCTTGCTCTATAGGACCATAAATATCCAGTGTTAAACCACTCATTTTTTTATTTCTATCTAATATTTTAAGGATGAAAAGAAGGTTTTTCACAACATGAATCCTACTAAGAAATATTAATTTGAGCAGTCCTTTATTTTTTTCAGGAACTTTTACATGCTCGTTAATAGTAATAGAAAGATTAGTTGCTATTCGCGTTTTAGGTTGATTTTTAATATTTCTAAAAATTTCTTCTTCTTCTATACTTGAAGTTGCATGCCACAGTATGTTATTATTGAATAAAAACATATTGGCGAGGTACAAGAAAACTTTCTTTTTAAACCTCTTTTGCGCAAGACAATTTTCACTCAACATTCCTCTTGGAGCAATGACATGCTTCAAATTGGAGTAATTCCTGAAAACAATGTAGGGCAATAAGGTGAATTTGTAGGAAAATGGACTATTGTAATAGAGTATATCGGGTTTAATCTCTTTGTAAAGTTGCCTTAGCCCTTTTGAATTTTGAAAACTATTTTACGTATACACAATATTAAAACCATCCTTTTGAACCCTAACATTAACAGGAACGTCAATAATTGATGCATCTATATCACGATTCGATGTAACTATTGTGAATTGCAAATTGTCCTTTAAAGATTCCACCATATTGCTGATTGATTTAATTGGCCCCCCAGCTTTGTATGCTGGATAAAACCAGTCAATGAACACTATGACCGAAATTGGTTTTATATTGTTAGTTTCCATTCTATTTATTAAGTGGTCAATTGCACAATTCATACATTGCTATAATGTATAAATTTGAGCATATTCATTGATAATCTTATCAACCTTAAATCGCTTGATATTCTCAAACCCATTGTCAATTAATCTTGACCTAAGTCCTTTGTCTTCAATAATTCTCTTTACCGCTCCATGGATTTCATCAACATTGTAGGGATCTACAAATACAGCTCCACTGCCTGCAATTTCTGGCATAGACGAAATATTTGAGGTTACAACAACCCTGCCTATCGACTGGGCTTCTATAATTGGCAACCCAAAACCTTCCATGGTGGAAACGAACGAAAGTAAATCACATTTTTTATATTCTTCCAATAATTCAATTCTTGATAAATTGTCTTTTCGTTCCACAGGCTGATTAAAATTTTCTAGCCATCTGTCAATCTCTTTTGTGGTAGGGCCAATCACAGTTAGTTTACATGTGATAGCAGAAAGTGCTTGAAGGGTGCGTTCTAAATTTTTATTCAGTTTCGTTCCGATATGCAATATACGGGGTCTAATCTCATTAAACTCTTTATCAAATCTCAACAAATCTGTCGAAATTGGGTTAGGAACTACAGACATTGGTGTAGAATAGTTGCCAATTGCCCGAATTGCTACCAAGGAAGCTTTAGAAATGGTTGTTAGGTGGTCAGCATTTTTTATTGGAATATTAAACCAAAGCATCTTAAACAAAAGCTTCTTAAAGCCTTTTTTTCGATGAAGTGATTCAACATCATGAATCGTAAGAATTGCCTTGTATTTGAATTTAAACCATAACAGATAGTGGTCATGACCTGTAATATGGATTGGTCCTTTAACATTTTTACGAAGCCATAAAATATTGCGAATTCTATTGTAAAAACTTGTGCTTTCGTAGGGCAGTTCTATGATATTCTGAGAAGTGATTGTTGCAATGAATCCAAACACATTCTCAATGCTATGAAAACTTTTTGATGCTTTGCGAAGAATGAGCGTGTACTTACTTGTCATCTTCAATTAAATTCTTTTTAAAATTGAAAATATTCAGTAAAACCCACCAAAAGAGGTAAACTTGAATAAATGCGCCGAACACTAGCGTTATATTGCCCTCTGCATGAGTGAATTGTTTAATTGAATTAATGACTATTAATAGGTTAACATCACCCAATCCTAATCCAAATTTCATAATAAACCATTTGTATGCCATCCCGAAAAATAGCGCCATGATTAACATGCCATTAAAGCCAAAATTTATATAACCCTCAACAAGCATCGGAAAATTAATTGAGGCATTAGATATTTTTCCTCTTAACCCATATTCAGTTGCAACGGTAGTAGACATTTCATTAATAGGTTTTGATGGGAAAATTATCCTTGGAATAGGTACGACAGGCAACCAATAAAAAGTCTTACCATACTGGAATTCCTTTATTCCTAGTTTATGTTGCAAAACCACATGACTAATAAAACTTAAATTTTCAAATCGATTATGTTCTTTATTGAACCTCACTCGATTGTAGGCTTCTAATTGTTTATTTAGATCTTCAGTTGACACTACCTCTTTTAATATATTTGTTCCTACATCTAATCTACTTTGACTTGTTTCGCCTTTTAAATTGAAGCGAATAAACTTTCTTGATTGATAGAGAGGAATTAATATTAAAGCACCTATTATGATCCAAACTATTGGCAATTTTCTTTGCTCACGATAGTAAACGAGGAACGCACCTATAAAGAGTATTCCAATATTGGCAAATAATGTTGTCGAGAGTCTTAGAAGAAACTCAATTAAAAGAAAAGTTATGACCAGTATGTGGAATAAACTAAATGTAATTTTCTTCTTTGCTCTTACCAGATACAATACGTATAATGCAAATACAATAGTAGGGCCGTAGAACAATATTTGAATTATATTGGAGAGTTGAGTAATTAATGATGATGCGAATTCTTCTCCAATTCTATACAATCCCCCTAAGAGGATAAAGATGTAAATTAATCGTCTTAGTTGTGACATGGACAACTTTACTGTTTCTTTAGCCATAGGCCTAACAGACCGTTCAAAAAATAGAGTATATCCAGTATAAATACAGAAAATTGAGATGCATGTATAGAATGATATTTCGCCTATATATTCATCTTTAATAATTCTTAGAAAATATTCGGTCTTTTCTTCCAACAAAAATGGAGATTGAAAGTATAGCCAATTTAATAGTAGGAAAGGGAAAATATACAGCTGTTTTAAGCTTCTATTAATCAATATCTGAAACAAGACATAAAATACAACAATGGATGAAAGAATCGCCAATGTATGAGGGACTTGCCCATATGGTGAAAAAGAAAACAAACTTAGAAGGCCGGCCGCGATTGCACTCAGAAAGAATATTAGTGTGTTACCCATTTATCATATCTACTTATTAAAATTATTGATAGTCTCGTAAAGCACTTTTATCCTATCTCTATAATGATAATTTGATGTAACACATCGATTGTAAGCATTCTCTCTAATCTTAAGAGCCTCAATAGGATCTAGGTTTAAAATGTGTTTAACACAAGTCACCAATGAATCCTTTTTGAAATAAAAGGCTTCCTCATTGGCCTTAAAAAAAGAATCATGTTCCTCACTATAAGGGGCAAGCATTATACAACCAAGGGAAGGCATTTCAAAGCTTCGCATGTTATGACTTCCAATATTTTGTGGCCGAAATAAATTCAATTGAATTCTATATTTCTGAGCAACTGTAATAAACTCTTTTCCATAAACTGGTTTATGAATCTTTAAGTAAGGATTTGGTTTTAAAAACCTACGCCAATTATTCCCAAAAACATCAACATGTATCCTATTTAAAATTAGTTCATTTATTGCTTCTGCTCTATCACGATCTGCATTTCCTATAAAGCATACTGCATTAATCTCATCTTCCGTTATGGGCTTGTGACATTCTTCATATGCAAACGGTAGCCAAGAGGCACTTACCTGAAACTTATTCTTCAAGTCTTGAATTATTCGTTTTGAGTAAGAAAAATGGTGATGGTAAAGCTTAATACTTTGGAGAACATTTTTATTACCACTACCCCTTCCGAAATAAACAAAAGGATGGTCTGGATTGTAATTAAAAAGATAAATACCCTTGTTTCTAAGTGTAATTAATGTGCGTCTTCGTACCTCCATACCCTTAAAAACAAGTATTACATCATAATTCGACATGTGGCATTTAGCTAATAACTCAACATTTAATTTATTCTCGATATTACTGATTCCTAATCTAAACATCAACTTGTTAAAGATAGACGCATGGTAATAGGTTAGGAACTTCCCATGTATATTGAAGAAATCAACCTCAGCAAATTCGCTTAAGTACTTCAAGAAATACTTTTCAATCGCCCATTCAGATTCAGCTCCAACCAATAGAATCTTCATTTCCCTTTATGAATTAATAAATTCAAAGAACTTTTCATAAATCTCTTCAGCAAAATACTCCTGCTTTTCTTTTCCCTGAGAATCATTTTCGACTTTATCCGATATAAGGCGAGTTAAACCTAAGTCATTAAAATCCAATTTAATCACTTTCGGGCACTTAGAGCTTTCATAGCTAGAAATACCTTTCATTTCCTTAGGAAACCAAACATCTAATCCACAACTTAGGTACTCAAAAAGCTTATTTGGAGCATTATAAATATAATTTGTCGTAGTTGCTCGATAAAGAATTAATCCTACATGATGCTTACTTAATTCTGTTGGCAGATCGCAATAATTTATCGCAGGATGCAGATTCAGTTGCAGTTTCCCTTTTTGACCTTCAAACTGTTTCATAAAGGAATTTTGCTCAATACAATATATATTTATCTCAATACTAATGCTTAACTCTTTCAATTCATCATAAAGTTCCTTTAGATAACTTCCTTCTTCGGTCAAAGAATAGCCAACATATATAAGTTTTAAAGTTTCTTTTGGATTCCAACTTTCACATTGGACAGCCCAACTTCTTGATGGATAATTTGGCATAACTTGTTGCCTTTTTTTATCATATTGCAAATTTTCATCGAGCAAAAACTTTTGCATTCTACTTGAGTTTGTATGTGATATCCACGCTACCTCATTGTAAATCATTTTTTCACCTTTATGACAAAATTTCTCAACAAAACTTGCACTCTCATATTCCTCTGGGCTTGTATATTCGTGATAATGAATAAAAACATCAGCTTTCTTATTGATGAATCTTTTATAAATAACAGCTGGAAATGAAGAGAGTGATTCTATATAAATAACCCGCTTTGGACGATAAACTATTAAAGCAACAAGCGAACTAACATTGAAATACAAATATGTAAGCCACAATACTAACTTGTTTGAATTCAGAAGACCGAAACGGAAAACATTTATATCATTTTTAAATCTTTCGGATTTCAGTCTTCCTTTTGTTGAAAAACAGTTGACAGATACCTTGCCCTCTAAAAACCAAAGCAAATTTAATATTGGGGGATATTGTTCTAATGGTCTAAAATGAAAGATGAAAAGCCTTTTCAATATAATTTATGAATGGATTCAATAAATATTGGTCTTTTATAACCTCCAACGTATAACCTCAAACGCCTCGGCATATTTAGTATTGATTTGAGTTCCTCTAGTACATGCGATTCCGTTTACAAAATCTTTCGTAAAGTAATGACGATTTACAACAACTTGAGATTTATAAAACTGCAACATTTCATTCTTCATTTTTAAATCCGACTCATCAAGCTGAACAAAAAATTGAGTTTTAAACTCAATGTGATTCCATGGTAGCTCATAACATAGAATACTAGCATTTGTCTTAAAAGCACGGATCATTTCATTAGATATTACCTGATGATCCTGGTGATAGTCGTTTAAAGAAGGACCTATCACTAAGTCAGGTTTAAACTCATTTCGAACTTTAACCAATTCTTCGAGTATCTCCTGTCGGCTTTCACTTAATTTTCTCACTTTATAATCATAGGTACGAAATTGGGATTTGGACAATCCAAGATGCATTGCTACACTAGTAAATTCATTTTTTAATGTATCAGGTGCCAAGTGTGCAGGCAATGATTCAGAAGCTGTCGAGAAAGCAAGCCATAGTATATTCTTGCCTTCTTTTTGAAATTTTGCAATAGTTCCACCACAACCCAATTCTGCATCGTCAGTGTGAGGAGAAAGTATAAGTATATTATCCATATTAGTCAATTTAAAAAAATACCTGATCCATGTATCGAATCATTCTTCGACCGTACTCAACATTTTCTTGATATTTTCTAATGTCTTCTTTATCATATTCCCCCAATGCCATTTTGATCGACAAATAAGGTTCAATTAAATTATCTTGATAAATAAATGTTGATACCCTTGTATTGATTTCAATCAAATAGTTACCAATAAACTGAATACAAGCATTGTAGTCAAGGGGCAATTTATCAATGATTTTATGACAACTTTCCACAATCTCAGGCCTCTTTACTAATTCTCCTGAAGTGATAACACCGGCCCTGCTTGATTCTCGTGTCTTAACTGTTGTCAAAAGTACTTCTCCATCTTTTGAAAGTGTCATTACATCAGTTTCTTCTCCTGTCACGTGTTCCATAAGCAAAAAAGAAGGGAATTCTTCTTCATTTTCAAAGATGGAAATAAACTCATTCATTGACATAAAGGTAGAGTCGGGCTTATAATCAAGGAGTAATTGCTTGCGTGAAATAGAATCATCAATTACCCTAAAACCCCTGCTTCCTTTTGAAAAATGCGGCTTGAAACAAATCCTCTTTTCAGGGTATCCTAATTCCTTTGAATATTTTATAAATTCACTTAAACTCTTAGGATTGTAATATTTTGGCAAAGAAATTCCACTTTCATTCTTAAGTGCCTCATAGAGAGAGTATTTATTTGATGCTTTTTCAATCACATCATGATCAGACACAATAACTTTGGTACCAAGTGCCTCCAACTCCTCTTTGTGTTTAGAAATTTTTCCAACCTCATAAGAGGACACGCAGAAAAACACATCAGGTTTTTCATTTAAAATTAGCTCCTTTACCTTAGGTATAAAGTCTGTATCCTCTGCTGAAGGTATTTGAACAAATTTATCAGAGATAAACCTTCCAATCGGCTCCTCTGACATATCTGTTCCAATTATATAGATATCCCTTTCTTTAACTTTGGTTTTCAACCAATGTATAAAGGTTGAGGCACCGGGACAACCACAGGCAGTCACAACAACTTTAATTGCATCCATATTTTTAGATTAAGCAGCTAAATTAAACTTTTGAGTGCTGTTTCAACCACAAATAATCGCAATCAATTAATTTTTTGGAATCCATTTGACTCTAATGGTGTTAGAAAATAATCCGGATAAAGATCAAACAATTTATTCTCAATTGAATTTGATATACCTGTAGCAACACCATTACCTATAATAACACCAATAGACTGACTGTTAGCATATTTTGCCATTGCAATAGTTTCTTTGATACCTCCTTGCTTGAACAATTTCAACTTAATAAAATTTATATCTAGACGTTTTGCCAAATCAATATCATCAATACATATTATAGATTCATCGAACATAATAGGCACCTTTTCAAATTCCCTTCTTAGCATTCCCATCTTTTCTTCTAAACCAACTTTCATGGGTTGTTCAACATATTGCGTCCTCTGTATAATTCCACTCTCCAATAAATAGCTAAAAAAGCGCTTTGAATCATCAAATGAATAAGCTTGGTTTGCGTCAAAACGAATCAAACAATTTGATTCCAAAATTCTTTTTCTGACTTGATTTAATCCCCCTATGTCCCTAATAACATTGTCAGATAGTTTGATTTTTATAGCACTTATTTTCTGCTGTATGAGATTGTTAATTTGATTTGACTTATTTGCTGCTGTTGGAACCACAAATGAAGGAGAAGTTTGACATTTGCTACTGTATATTGGATCTTGATAAAGATCAATTCCTGTTAATATTGGAGAAGTGGAAAAAGGAAATTTTTTGATGTGTAGCTCAATTTGTTGACGCGCAGTCATTACAGGTATACCTATAATCTCCCGAATCCATATATTCAAATTGGTTAAGATCACATCTGAAGATTCTTCATTGTAACCTACCAAAGGCACTACTTCAGCAAGGGTTTGATGACCATCACTAAAATACAAGGTAACCTGAATGGATAGAAACTCCTTGAGTGTAGCAAAAGAAAGTTGATACGGCTTCTTTAAAGGGATTTTTATCGATTGAACTTCAATCCGTTCAATAAAAACCTTATCGGATTCGTTCACTTCGGATTTTTTTCACCCTGTCAATTCTGTTTTCGATCATCTTTTCACGTGCAGATAATTTTTCATCTTCTCTGTCTTTAACTGCACTCAATACATACCCTACAGGGTTATACTTCAGATGATTAACCTCTTCCGAATAAGAAACTAATCGGCCTCTAGAAACATCTCTAATCGTATTTTTCAAATCCTTAAGATTTTCTGACAATCCTTGAGGATTTAGAGCAACATCGTTGAGTGTATGAATGGTAATTGGAGCATACATAACTGTGTGATGCCTAATCATTGAGGTTGTGACTCGAATGTGCATATTATCATTCGTTCCAATTTCTTCCAATATTAAAGGCGCGACAACAGTATCACTAAAAACATAATCTCCTCTTCTAAGGTACCTCGTTCTTTCTAAAAATCTTTGATAATTTGAATGAAAATCTGTTGCATTCTTGTTACTATAAACAACCGGAATAATTGCATCGTAATCCAATAAGTTTTTATGAATATCCTCAAGATCATCCTTCTTACTTTTAATAATACAACGGTATTCTTCGTCTAAGTCGATATGTGTTGGGCAAACATCACATGCTATGCAGCGCATTATATACTTATTGGAAACATTTATTATTTCAGGATCAATTTCTGATATAAAGTCGGCAGGTAGGTTATTTACAAATTTTAATGCTTTGTCGTTTGAATCCTGCAATATCCAAAAGAGAACCCTAGGATTATTCACCAGTTTCTTTCCTTCACCCATTGAAATCATTTTAACCGTGCGCGCAATGCGTCGACCAGTTCCCATTGCAGTATTCAAACCATAGGTATCTTTAGGCATTGTACCTATATCCCCTGCTAGACCGGTGCCGCCATACTGAGAAGTCGTCTCAGAATCGTTTCCGACACCAAGCATTCCAAGGTTCATCATATCCATCAATTGATAAATCAAAGCGGTTTCCTGTCCTCCATTACGTTTTGCACCTACTGCAATTCCTGCAAATATTTTGTTTTTAATAGATGCATGCAGCTCATCATCTCTTTTAATTTCGTTGATTAAGGTCTGAACCAAAGAACCTCGATCACCAAAATAGACAGGGGTAGATATCAATATTCCATCGGCATTTTTAATCTTCTCTTTCAATACAGTTAGATCTTTTGTACCAGACTCGGTATAAAACTCACTAAGAGATAAATAGTCAATATCTACCCCTATTTCTTTCACTGACCATAATGCTGCCGCGAGAGCTACTTCAGAATTACTTAAACCTTTGTTTCCCTTCGCTTTTTTCAGGTTGCGATACATTTCATCAAACGGCAGCTCATCTGTCCTTCCCGCTTCTTCAAAATTCTTAAGGTGTGTTTGA
Source organism: Verrucomicrobiota bacterium (assembly GCA_002713165.1). Classification (GTDB taxonomy): domain Bacteria; phylum Bacteroidota; class Bacteroidia; order Flavobacteriales_E; family Vicingaceae; genus PAVT01. The sequence goes on along the minus strand of PAVT01000063.1, from coordinate 1,656 downwards.
GCTTCTTGTGTTAAGTAATTATCAAGTTCTTCTCTAGAACCGATATTTTTTAGGTCTTGAACTAAGTCATGTCCACCTAGACCTCTCCTTGCATTTCGCAAACTCCCTGAAATTCCTAAGATTATTTTTTTACTCATCGCTATTGCCCTTTGTTTTAGTAATATCTAATTAGTTTACAAACTTAATCATCAATGTGATTGAAATAAATTGAAATCTAATTTTCCTTATTCAAAATAGCTTCAATTTCATTGATTCTAATTTGATAACTATTCTCTTTAGCCATTTCAATCCTTTTGTTTATTAATTCATTGGAGTTAAAATAATTAAGATTCTCTATCACTTTTGAAAACAACTCCTGAAATTTGAGATTGTGATCCTCTTGAAGCATAGCAATTAATTCTTGGTTTCCTTGATAAGCATCAACTTTAGATGAAACTACAACCTTACCACTCGCTAAATATTCTAACATTTTATGACTACTTCCAGACTTATTTCTTCGATGTGCAAATGAGGAAGTTTTATCATAACACAAAATAAATACATCCATCATTTTATATTGGGTTATCATTTGAGAAGTCTCTAGTTTTCCATGCAGCACCACATTTGGAGACGTTTCTAAAAAATTGATAAATCCACAGGTCAATTCATCATTCTTATGGTATGGTCCAATAAAATTAAATCGGATCCCATTGTTTGATGTAACCAATTCCATAATTATTTTACGATCTATAGTTGAAGCATTTAGATTCCCCGTATAGCAAACATCTACAATTCCTTTCTTCGCTTCGGTAACTGAATTTGGATTCATTTGAGAAAGAAATTTCCCAGAGAGTCCATGCCTGATAAGATATTTATTTTTCGATTGAAATTTAGACAGAATGTGGTCAGTTACACCCAATACTACATCTGCATTCTGTGATGGCTGCAGAAAACCTGGCTCCTCGAGATTGTCCATAACATGATATATGTATTTATCTGCCTTAAACCCTTTTAGGTTAGGAAATAACGGTGAAAAGCTCCATACAATATCAAAATGCTTTAATTGCCTCGAAATAAGTTTTAACTGAATATTCAACAGCCAATTAAAAAGAGCATATAAATGGAATTTTAATGCATAAGGGAAGAATAAATTGTAATCAACAACACTAAGTTCCTTTGAAATATGCTCGAATCTAATTTTCTTAAATGAAATATTTTTCCTTGGAGGATTGAGAAATACAACTTGATTTCCTCGAGCAGCTAACTCAAGTGCGTAGTGATGTTTCGAAAGTTTTATACTGTCCCAATCCTGAGGAGATATTAATAATATTCTCCTTCCTTTTAAATTCAATTTTTTATCGCTTTATAAATTTTCTTAAACGGCTTAATTATTGGGTAATACTCGTCAAAAAATTTCTCTGTCTTGAATTCTCTGTGGTCTTTTGGTTTTTGACTCATAATCGCATCAAATTCCTCCTCACTAAAGCCAAGCTTTTTAATCACATAAGCCTTGTCAATAATCAATTCTTCAGCGTTATAAATAGGTTCTTCGAGTTTTTTCAAAGCTTCTTCTCGCTTAATTTGTCCAGAACAAATCAAATTTGACAAATGTGCCTTCCGTTTATCTACTTTGAATTTGGTGGGTAAGATGTAATGCTGATAAAATTTGGTAAAAAT
>PAVT01000062.1 GCA_002713165.1 Verrucomicrobiota bacterium | reverse complement strand
TGTCGCACGTTTGGATCAGTTCGGATTCCCTAGTGTCTACTCCGGGGAAGCGGTAAGCCATGTACATAAATTCTGCATCAGGACCTGATACTTCAGTTTCTTTGACCTCCTTTATAGCTAGTTCCTCTCTAACTTGGAAATCTGGCACATTTCCTTGCTTAAGTGTTCCAAATTTTTCTTTGATAGATTCAATTACTTCATCAGGGTCAAAATCTCCTGCTAAGCAAATTGCCATGTTGTTAGGAACATAATAATTGGTGTAGTACTCTTTAATTTTAGAAATAGAGGGGTTTTTCAAATGGTCGATTGTACCAATGGTGGTCTGTTGACCATATTGATGATTTGGGAATAGACTTGACATAGTCGCTTCCCATGCTTTGCTAAAATCATTGTCAAGGCTTCTGTTTTTTTCTTCATAAACTGCTTCTAACTCCGTATGAAAAAGCCTCATTTGTGGACTTCTAAATCGTTCAGCTTCTAATTCAATCCACTTTTCAAGTTGATTGGTAGGGATGTCATTGATGTACACTGTGCGCTCTTGAGAAGTGTATGCATTGGTGCCTTTTGCGCCCATCTCTGAGACCATTTTGTCGTATTCATTTGCGATGGCATATTGAGATGCAATCTGAGAAATACTGTCTATCATGCGATATATTTTTTTTCGCTCCTCTTCGTCTGTTTTGGTTCGGTATACCTCATACAGTCTTTCAATTTCAGTAAGTAAGGGTGCTTCTTTTTCAAAGTTCGACGTACCGTATTGATCCGTGCCTTTGAAAAGCATGTGCTCAAGATAATGCGCAAGACCTGTGGCATCTGATGGATCATTTTTGCTACCAGCCCTTACGGCAATGGCCGTGTTTACACGAGGAGACTCTTCATTTACTGACAGGTAAACTTTAAGTCCGTTGTCTAAGGTGTATATCCGCGTATTCGTTGGATCATCTTTGAGAGTTTCATACTCTCCATGCTTTTGACTATTAACTTCTTGCTTATTGTTATTGCATGCGAATAGCGAAAGCAATAATGCAAACGCAAGGAAAAATTTGATGTTTCTGATATTCTTCATGATGGAGTTGGCTTAAATTTAGTGTCGAGGCTAAGTTAGAAAAAGATTAAATGCCGACAATAAATACGTTAAGAGTGGCAGTGATCAAATCGATTCAAATGAAATCAAGGTCCAGGGCTTTCTTTAAATCAATGAGATTTGGATTCTTTTTAGCCATTTCATTAAATTTCTCTTCAGAAGTATAGGCTTTTTTGTTCTTTTTCTCGCGCTCAATCGTGATGCTTAATTCGACTTTTGAGTTTTGAAGTTGTTTCCTCAAATAATCATGAATCTCTGTACGCCTATAACTAAATTCTTCGGCTTGACTTTTGTTGTCGACCTTGAGTGAAATAACATGATGCTCAATAGTTGGCTTATGCTTGATGAGTGCAGAATACACAATAGAGTCGCCCTCTTTTTTCCCTTCTTGAAAATGTTTTGTCAACTTTTGCCAAACTGTTTCCAATACTGCGGTATCAAATTTTTGGTTAAAGGTCACTCCTTCATTGACAGTGTCATCCTTGGCTTCTGAATCTTTGCTTTGGGTGAGATTTTTGATGGAGAGTGAAGAAGAACGGCTGACTTTTTTTAGAGGGATAGAAATTGATTCTTTTTCTGTCCCATCAGGCGCTGACTCTTGTTCTTTCTGGGTGGATTCTTTTGGTTCATCTGAGATATTTACTTCAGCTGATGGAGTAGAGTCTTCCTTTGCCACCTCTTCAGTCAATTCTGCACGCTTGATACTTTCTTTTTCCTCTGTGGGATTCTTTTCGTATTTGCTGCTCTTGGGCTCAGCGGCGGCATTTAACTGTACTTCAGTTGCTGATTTTAGGTAAGGCTTTTTTTTTTGAGGATGTGCTGTGTTTGCAGTCTGCACAGAAGCCATTTGCAAGAGGCTTAATTCAACAAGAAGACGTTTGTTTTTTGATCCTCTGTATTGAAAATCACATTGTCTAAAAATTTCAATACATTGGAGTAAAAAGCTGATTTCAACAACTTCTGCTTGTTGTCTGTATCGCTCTTTCAAGGAGTCTGCTACTTCAGCCAATTCAATTGTTTTTTTGTCTTTAAAAACAAGGAGACTCCTCATATGACTTGCCAAGCCATTGATAAATATATGAGGGTCAAATCCATTTTGAATGACTTTGTCGAGCAACAATAGCAAAGCGGGGATGTCACCGACAAGCAGTAGATCAGTTGCTTTGAAGTAGTAGTCATAGTCGAGTACGTTCAAATGTTCGAGCACTGCAGTGTAGCTCAAGTTTTTTGAAGTGAAACTCGCTAGCTGATCAAACATGGAAAGCGCATCGCGTAAAGCTCCGTCAGATTTCTGTGCGATTAGATGAAGCGATTCTTTATCATATTGTATGGCTTCTTTATCTGCAATGTGACTAAGATGCTGCTGAATGTCTGTTACTCCAATTCGATTGAAATCAAAAATTTGACATCTAGAGAGAATTGTAGGGATAATTTTATGTTTCTCGGTAGTTGCTAGAATAAAAATAGCATGAGGGGGAGGTTCTTCTAATGTTTTCAAAAATGCATTGAATGCAGCGTTCGAGAGCATGTGCACTTCATCTACGATGTAAATTTTGTGGCTACCCATTTGGGGAGCAAAACGCACCTGATCTGTCAATGACCGCATTTCATCGACTGAGTTGTTAGACGCAGCATCCAATTCCTGAATGTTCAACGATCTTCCATCATTGAAAGCACGACAAGAATCACAATTATTGCATGCTTCCGTGCCTTCAGTACGGTTGAAACAATTGATTGTTTTGGCAAGAATTCTTGCACAACTTGTTTTGCCTACACCTCTTGACCCACAGAAAAGAAAGGCTTGAGCCAACTGTTCCGATTGAATGGCATTCTTTAAAGTTTTGACAATTGCCGATTGCCCTACGATTGAGTTGAAATCTGAGGGCCGATACTTTCTAGCTGAGACGACAAAATTTTCCATAATCTTTGCAAACCAAAATTACGAAATGGGAATTGCAATGCACTTATTCTGAGCAGCAATTATGTAAAAGAAAATTGGCTTCTTCTTATGTAGTTTGATGGGTTTTGCAATATTATTATTACTTTTGCCGACCCAATTTTGGGACATTATTTAAACGTTTTACAATGAGAAATCATTATGAGACTGTTTTCGTCATTACACCCGTTTTGTCTGCTGAGCAGGCAAAGGAAACAGTCGAGAGGTACAAAAAGATGCTCAAGTCCGCAGGGGCGAAGATCACAAATGAAGAGCATTGGGGTTTGAAAAAATTGGCTTATCCAATTCAGAAAAAGTCCACAGGTTTTTATCAATTGTTTCAGTATGAAGCAGAAGGAGAGTTTATTGCAAAGCTCGAGCTGAACATGAAACGCGATGAAAAATTGATGCGATTTCTAACAGTTAGGCTTGATAAGCATGCTGTAGAATATGCAAAGACAAGAATTGAAAGAATGAAAAACCCAGTCAAAACAAAGGCTTAAAATTTAGACCCATGGCAGAAAATTCATCAGAAATAAGATACCTCAATCCACCGTCGATTGACATAAAAAAAGAAAAGTACTGTAGGTTTAAAAAGAACCGCATCAAGTACATTGATTTTAAAAATCCTGACTTCTTAATGCAGTTTGTAAACGAGCAAGGTAAATTGTTACCGAGAAGAATTACAGGGACATCACTGAAATATCAACGAAAAGTGGCACAAGCTGTCAAGCGCGCACGTCACCTTGGTTTGATGCCTTATGTTGGAGACTTATTAAAATAGACTAAAATGGAAATCATACTAAAAGAAGACATTGCCAATTTAGGCTTCAAGAATGAGTTGGTAAATGTAAAACCTGGTTACGCAAGAAATTACCTGATCCCACAAGGGAAAGCGTTGGCGGCAACTGCATCAAATAAAAAGGTGTGGGAAGAGAATGTGCGTCAAAGAAGTCATAAGGAAGAAAAGTTGCGAGCAGATGCAGAAAAATTGGCTACAATACTGAAATCAGAAAAGATAAGTGTTGGCGCTAAAGTAGGAGAGTCTGGAAAGAAAATATTTGGATCAGTGAACAATATCCAATTGGCAGATTCTATCGTCGCAAAAGGTCATCAGGTGGACAAGAAGAACATCAAGATTCTTGGATCTCAAATCAAGGAGATTGGAGCTTATCAGGCAGAGATTCGACTTCACAAAGATGTGTCGGTGACCATCGATTTTGATGTAGTCGCTGAATAATATAAAGCAATCTATTAGAAGAAAAGTCTCGCATAAATTGTGAGGCTTTTTTTATTCATAATAGCCAAAAATATTGATGTCGAAATCGTCAATGTGTAGGGCCTCTGAATATTGATTCCAGATATACACTTTTAGTGTCGAGTTTTCTTGAAGCTGATTGGCAGGGATAGAAATGTATGCAGCAACGCCCCACCAATATTCATATACATTTTGAAAAGGGTTTAAATCGGTTGCTTGATATATATAGCTGCCTTCAGCTTTTTCCACTGAGAAAATCAATTGTGCATGCTGTTGTCGGTTCAGTCTTGTTTTAAGAGATGTATGCACATAAATAGACTCATTTGGCTTTCGGCCAATGGAATCTAATTGAAGAAGGAATGTATGCGAGTAATTCTCTACTCGGTTAGAGGTCGGCTTAGAGTTAAATTGGGTTTTGTCAAGTTCATTGACTTTTCCTACCCAATGTTTGCTGCTGATAGAGTCAAATCTATTCAAGGAGTGTTGAATGAACCTCCCTGTTAGTCGAGGTTCAACGATGCTGTCGAGGGAATAGTAATACATGTTTAATTGGGTGTCAAGTGTGTCCGGAGAATAGTGGTTGAAGGCATAACTCAGGTAAAATGGGCGCTGTTTACGGCCGGTATACATTAAATTTTGGCTCTTAGGATTGATCAGGAGAGCATGGCCTCGAGCAGAGTTTATGTGATGTTTCTCAATGGCATCATAATCGATGAATTTAACTATACTGCTGTCAAAACCGAATTGATAGTTGCCTATCCTTGCTTGGATGGCATCAGTAAAAACATAAAGCGATTGTTCTTGCTGTTGAATTTTCTCTTTGATGAGTTCTTGTTGCTTTGGGTAATTGTATTTTCTTGCGTTTAAACTAATTTTTATCGGATATATCAATAGCGTAAAGGTCAAGGCCAAGGCAAAGAGTGGAATTTTAGCATTTAGGATTCCATTTTTCAGTAAGTGATTCGCTAAAAGAAGTATCCATAGAGGAAGGTAGGTGTATTCGAATTGCACACCCTTACTGTGCCAAGTTGAATAAAGGAGTAGACCGAAAAACACAAGTATAGTGAAGCTATACTGCTTCAGAAAATCTTTGTCATGCAAGACCATACTTGCTGCTATAGCCATTATTGGCACCAAGAATAAATAATGTCTAAAGTCAATGCACATAGGGTTATAGCTGGTGATTGAAATGCTCATAAAGTTGGCTGCAAAAAAGAGTATAAATGCACTGCTGATGAAAAAACCAATATCTGATTTTGACGAGAATACGTCTTTTGGGCGAAACAAAAGTGGACTAAAAGCAATAATAACAATGCCAGCAAAACCTTCATTTCTTACCATTCCGAAAAAATCTTGTCCAATCCTTTTAAGGAGGATGGCCAGTGATTGCGCTCCATAGGAGCATTTATTGAGGTATCCGTTGGATGCGATGGCATCAATACGACTGAATGGATTGTTTGTCAATCCATAAATAATGGCGAAGTACAAAAGCAAGAAAGTGAAGCCGAACAGACTGGTGCTCAACCAAAATTTCAGATGTCGTTTTTTATAGACATCAATGGCAATAAAGAACACGATCAAAGGAAGCATAAAGACTATGGTTCCCTTTGCCATAATTCCAACGAAAAGCGAAGCGACAAACAATAGGGCATAACGCCATTCAGAGTGCCTTGAATTATACCACAACTGATGGACAAAATAGATACACATGGTAAATGATAAACCGATGTAGATGTCGGACATAAGTTTGTTGCTGTAGAATAAAAACCACTGTGCTGTAGTGGTCATGGTCAACGCCACCCATACAGTTGAAAGGTGTTTATTTTTTAATGTTTTATAGACAAAATACAATGTCAAAGAGGCAGCAATGATTGGCGGAATGCTCGATGATACGTCGTTTATCCCAAAAAGTGAGTACATCAATGTGGTAGGCAAAATGATGGCCCAGCGATAGAAGAAGTGATTGTTAGCTTCGATGACTCCATTTGTAAGTTCGGTTGAAAGTCGAGCATATTCGATGTCATCATACCCAAAATGACCTGAGTAGCCCCAAAAGCGATAAAGCAGCAACATTAGAATGTGTGCCAATAGTACTAGAGATTTTTGGTCTAATCGTATCCGCATTTTAAAGAAATGTTCAGTAAAGGAAATAAAAAATAGCGAAGGAGGAATAAGTTTTATTCGTAGCGAAGCGATTCTATAGGATCAAGTTTAGATGCCTTATACGCTGGATATATACCTGAAATAAGTCCCACAAAAAAACAGAGACTCACGCCGAGAATCATCCAATCCCAAGGGATGATAAAGCCACTACCCATCAACGAGCCCACAACATTGCCAATGATAATTCCCAAAATAATTCCAAATAAACCTCCAAGTTGGCAAATAACGATGGCTTCTATGAGAAATTGATTTCGGATGCGTGGTGCACTTGCGCCAATGGCTTTTCTGATGCCAATTTCTCTCGTTCGTTCTGTGACAGACACAAGCATAATGTTCATTAGACCAATTGCAGCACCAAGCAATGTGATAAAACCAATGATGGTCGCTGAGATCGTCACCATACTTAAATTCTCCAACAGTAATTCAGAGATGCTGTCGCTTCTGCTTGATTCAAAACTATTTTCCTGACCGATTTTATCTTTTCTAATGATCCTGAACAATCCCGTGGCTTCTCCAATAGCTTCGTCAAGAACATCAGGTCTGTTCGCCATTACATTGATTAAAAAAGTAGGGTTGGCTCTCGGAAAATATTGTCGTGCATTTGTCAGTGGAATGAATGCATTTTTGTCTGCACTGAATCCCATGCTGCTTCCTTTTGATTCGAGTACGCCAATTACTCGGTACCTGCCCGCGCCAATCGAAATGGTTTTGTCTATGGGGTTTTCGCCATCAGAAAATAGGGTTTCTTTAATGTCTTTGCCTATGATCACTCCATGTGTGCCATATCGAATATCGTGTTCTGAAAAATTTCGACCGATGTCCATTTCGTAGCCAGAGGTGATCAAGTAGTTTTCATCAATGCCAAAAACGAAAATATTGGGATTTGTTTTTTCGGATTTATATTTTAATGTAGCTAGGGCGGTTGCTCTGGTTGAAACGGAAACCGTGGCTGGATATTCGAAGCGTTTTTTAAATTGGATAGCTTGCTCGTAGGTAATCCGAGGATGGTATTTGGCTTTTTTGCCACTTCTTCCTACACGAATGTTGCTTCCTCTGTTGCGGATAGAAAAAGTGTTTGAACCCATAGAGCTAAAATTGCTACTGATGGAGCTGCTAATTGCGTCAATGGAGGTGAGTATTCCAACCAGGGCGGTGATACCAATGGCAATGATTAAAATGGTAAGGATTGTGCGGAGCAATTGTCCCCTTACAGCCTTAAGTGCCTCATTGATGTTTTCTCGAATGACTTTTATCACATTACAAGATTACGCAAGCTTGCGTGATTTTTTGATCAATTGTGACCAATGGTTGATTGAGGGTATGCCATGAGTAATCGGGCCAATTCCATTGAAAATGACGTGTGAAATGAGTAATTTTGTAACCCCATAAAAAACACAGCAGAAACCAAAAAAAACAAACAATATGGCATTTGATATCGATATGATAAAAGCGGTGTATTCACGAATGGATAGCCGAATAACAGCAGCGAGAAAAGTGTTGAATAAACCGATGACCCTAACGGAGAAGATTTTGTACTCTCATTTGGATCAGGGTAATGCAACCGAAGAATTTAAACGCAGTGAATCTTATGTTGATTTTAAACCTGACAGAGTAGCCATGCAGGATGCTACAGCACAGATGGCTTTGTTGCAATTTATGCAAGCTGGAAAAGAGAAAGTGGCTGTGCCCTCTACTGCACATGCAGACCATCTAATCCAGGCGAAAATAGGTGCAGACAAAGATTTGCAGGAATCATTGAACAAGAACAACGAAGTGTTTAACTTTTTGAGTTCAGTTTGCAATAAATATGGCATTGGATTCTGGAAACCAGGTGCGGGAATTATTCATCAAGTGGTGTTGGAGAACTATGCATTTCCTGGCGGCATGATGATCGGAACAGATTCACATACTGTAAATGCTGGCGGACTTGGAATGGTTGCTGTGGGTGTTGGTGGAGCTGATGCTGTGGATGTGATGGCGGACATGCCTTGGGAATTGAAATTCCCCAAATTAATCGGGGTGAAACTTACCGGAAAATTAAGTGGGTGGACAGCACCAAAAGATGTTATTCTGAAAGTTGCAGGAATACTGACTGTTAAAGGTGGAACTGGTGCTATCCTAGAATACTTTGGAGAAGGCGCAAAGAGCTTATCCTGCACAGGGAAAGGGACCATTTGCAATATGGGAGCAGAAATTGGGGCAACTACATCAACATTTGGTTACGATGAATCTATGCGCCGATACTTAAGGGCAACTGACAGAGAAGATGTGGTGAGCTTAGCAGATACAGTTGCGGATCATTTAACTGGAGACGATGAAGTGTATGCCGAACCGGAAAAGTATTTTGATCAAGTCATCGAAATCAATCTTTCTGAGCTTAAGCCACATTTGAATGGGCCTTTTACTCCAGATTTGGCAACACCTGTTTCTGAAATGAAGGAAAAAGCGGCAGCCAACGATTGGCCTATCGACATTGAATGGGCATTGATTGGTTCTTGTACCAACTCTTCATATGAAGATTTAACACGAGCAGCATCAGTTGTGAAAGATGCTGTCGATAAAGGAGTGAAGCCTAAATCGATTCTAGGAATAAATCCTGGCTCAGAGCAAGTCAGGTATACGGCTGAAAGAGATGGCTTGATGGATACCTTTAGAAAATTTGAATCTACACGCATATTTACCAATGCTTGTGGTCCTTGCATTGGTCAGTGGGACAGAGAGGGTGCAGAAAAGCAGGAGAAGAACAGCATCGTGCACTCTTTTAACAGAAACTTTGCGAAACGCGCCGACGGAAATCCGAACACACATGCATTTGTAACCTCGCCTGAAATGGTTGCTGCTATTGCCATTAGTGGAAAGTTAGATTTCGATCCGACAAGAGACAGTTTAATCAATGAGAAAGGAGAAGAAGTCCGCTTATCTGAACCTACAGGAATGGAATTGCCTGAGCGTGGATTTGATGTAGAAGACAATGGCTATCAAGCACCTGCTGAGGATGGAAGCCATATAGAAGTTACAGTAAATCCAGAATCGAACCGTTTGCAATTGCTGACTCCTTTTGAGGCTTGGGATGGCAACAATATTGAAGGCGCCAAATTGTTAATCAAGGCCTACGGAAAATGCACCACAGACCACATTTCAATGGCTGGACCGTGGTTGAGGTTTAGAGGACATCTAGACAATATTTCTGACAATTGTTTGATTGGTGCAGTCAATGCCTATAACAAGGAGACCAATAAAGTCGTGAACCAGCTTAACGGAGAGCATAGCGAGGTTCCTGCAGCGGCCAGAGCCTACAAAGCTGAGGGAGTGCCAACAATTGTAGTGGGCGATCACAATTACGGCGAAGGTTCTTCACGTGAGCATGCTGCCATGGAGCCAAGACATCTGGGTGTGAGAGCAGTCATTGTGAAATCTTTTGCGAGGATTCATGAAACGAATCTTAAAAAGCAAGGCATGCTTGGGTTAACTTTTGCCAAGGAGAATGATTATGATTTAATCAGAGAGGATGATACCTTCAATTTTGTTGATCTTGTGGATTTCGCACCAGAGAAACAATTGCATTTAGAGGCAGTTCATGCAGACGGCACCAAAGACATGATCGCATTGAATCATACCTACAATGCTCAACAAATAGAATGGTTTAAAGCAGGTTCGGCTTTAAACATGATACGTAAACAATAACACAATAACTTATGGCTTTAAGCGATCAAATCAACACCGAGATCAAACTGGCGATGAAGGCCAAGGACAAAGTTCAATTAGAATCTTTGAGGGCAATCAAATCAGCTCTGCTACTTGCAGCAACTGAGAAAGGCAGTAATGGCGAACCAGACGAATCAGCAGAAACTAAAATTCTGCAAAAATTGGTCAAACAGCGGAAGGATGCAGCGGAGATTTTTCGAAATGAGAACAGAATTGAATTGGCTGAAGCTGAAGAGGCACAGATTGAAATCATTGCTAAATTTCTTCCTGAACAGCTCGGAGAGGAACAAATTCGTGCGGTAATAAATCGTATCGTCACTGATACGAATGCTAGCAGTATGAAAGACATGGGTCGTGTAATGGGCATTGCCAACAAAGAATTGGCAGGTAAGGCCGACGGTAAATTGATTGCCAACATTGTTAAGACTCAACTTAGCTAAGGAATTCTACAGTCATAATCTCTTTTTTAGAATGTAAATAGCACACCTTCAGTGTGCTATTTTTTACTTTATGCAAGTATCTGATAAATAAATTGTTACTTTCACTTAATTATAAGTGATTGAATGAGAGTTTATTGGTCTAGAATACCATTGTTCCGTTGTTTATTGCCTTTCATTACAGGCATTGCTTTACAGCATTTTCTTCGATTTTCTAGTTTAGGAAATGAAGCAATTCTTATTGCGTTCATTGGATGTAGCCTATTAACAGCAATTTTTTATTTTACTAAGACGTACGCTCAACGATATTACTTTGGTGTTGCTATGCAAGCTGTGTTTTTACTGTTTGGCTATGCCTATTCATCACAATTTCATAAAATACAATTTGACCAAGGAATATTGAATCAACAAAAGTTGCCTTGGGTTGGGAAAATCGATCAATTGAACTATAAATCAGGTTTATTGAAATCAATTGATGTAGACATCCTTTTTATTTATAATGATGCTAAATGGCAAAGGAATAAATTAAAAGTAAGGATGTGGAATTCAAAGCATCAGCTTGATCTACAGATGGATGATTACTTGTATGGGAGAAGTATCTTTACCTTACCTCAACTGCCATTGAATCCTACACAATTCAACTATGCAAATTATTTGGAAAATCAGGGAATCGCTTATGTGCTCACCAAGAATACAGTCCTATATCATAAACGGAATTATGATTTTTTAAGCAAGCTAGACCTATTCAGAAAACACTTGGTTGATGGTTTTATCTCGAAAGGTATTGTAGGTCAGGAATTAAGTGTGTTGTCTGCGCTTATTCTTGGAGATAAGTCAGGTTTGGACAGGGAAGTGAGGTCTAATTATGCGGTGGCAGGAGTAATGCATGTACTTGCTGTTTCAGGTTTGCATGTTGGCATCGTTTATTTGCTATTGGGTCAATTTCTAAATCTTTTCAGTAAAAAGTTAATGCCCGCTTGGCTAAAACTAATTGTATTGATTTTGTCCATTTGGGGCTTTGCAGCACTCACTGGCTTTTCTCCCTCTGTTCAAAGGGCCGCTTTTATGTTTTCCTTTATTCTGGTCTCGGAGTTTAAGAATCGTCGATCCAATATCATTAATTCTATTTGTGGTTCTGCATTGCTATTAATTCTTATCAACCCAATGGTAATTTTTAATATAGGATTTCAATTGTCTTATTCTGCGGTTATCGGTATTGTGTTGTTTTATCCTAAATTCTATCCACTCCTCTACTTCAAATACAAACTAATGGATAAAGCCTGGTCATTAGTGGTCGTTTCATTTTCAGCACAATTGGCTACACTGCCTATCACACTTCTCTATTTTCATCAGTTTCCAACCTATTTTCTTGTTTCAAATATTCTTGTTATACCACTTGCCTTTTTAATTGTGTTTTTTAGTCTTATTTTCAGTTTCACTTGGGTAGTATTCAATCACAGTATGTTCATTGAATTTCCACTTGATCTTTTACTTAAAGGATTGAACGCCACTGTGGAATTTGTGCATGGCCTTCCATTTTCTTCGATTAAGGATATATGGATCCATGAAATTGAGTCAATCGTTATTTTATTGATTATTTTCTTTGTTGGACACTATCTATATTTTAGGAGATATTTTGCCATTGTATGCTCATTGGTGCTGGTCGTTTCTTGTTTGACATTTGAATTGGTTAATGAACTAACTCTATTTAAAAAGCATTCCATTAGGTTTTATGCGGTGGAGCCTCAATGTTTAGTTTTTACATCTTCAATGAACGCCGAAGTGATCTACAATGAAGATACTTTAGACGGATATGCCAAAGAGTTGATTGACGGCCATCTAACATCAGAGGGCTTTAATCATATATCATGGAGAAGTTTAAAGAAAAATGCACCAAAACAAATGGCCACGGTTGAGCGTCTTGATGAGCTAAATTTGTATGCTTTTAGGGATTGGAGAATAGCTCAAGTAACTACTAATGATTTGTTTAATTGCACTGATTTATTGCACAACATTGATGTATTGTTGATTTCCAAAGGAGTATTTCTCGAGAATACCATAGATTTTGATAAAATACCTGCATACCCCATCTTTGACAGCAGTATACCTAAATGGTCTAAATTCCACGAAGAATTTGCACTAGAGCAAAACGTCCACTTTATAAACAAAAAGGGCTACCTTGAGTTTACTGTTGATTGAACTTAAATTTCGTATGTCTATCCGTAGACATATTAACATAAGTTGAATGAGTAACTTATTGTAATGCAAAATGCGAAAATATTTTTGCTACGAAAATTTACATCAATTAGCGCAGTTTTGCACTTGTTATTATGTTCGTCCCTTGTCGAACCAAGTAATTAAAAATCAAGTGTTTAAGATTGAATTTTTACCGTTAAGAACGTCCAGTTTGATGAAACGAAAAATTCAGCAGTTTATTTGGAGTTTGGCGAAGAGCTTACAGTTTCATTAGAAACGTTGATAGGCAGGATGGAAAAGATTCTTTCCGAAAATCTTCTCTACTGAAAATATTTGAAATATGTAACTCTACAAACGGAATTTTTGATCCAATTAAAGCATCACGAATA
>PAVT01000061.1 GCA_002713165.1 Verrucomicrobiota bacterium | reverse complement strand
TTTATAGGCCAAGGTGACAATAGAACTGTAAACAACGAATACAGAAAAAATTGCCAGCAAGAGTACTACCGCCCAAATGACTCGATCTCCTTTGATGTATTTGAATAGCTGTTGCATCAGAGGGCTCTCACGGCGCGTTTAAATTGATGTCCCCTGTCCTCATAGTTTTCAAATAAGTCGAAACTAGCGCATGCAGGCGAAAGCAAAACAGCATCTCCTTTTTGGGCAATTTCATAGGCAATCTTTACGGCTTCGTCTGCTGAAGCAGCCTCCTCGATGACTTGAATGCTGTCTTTGAAAGAGTTGATGATTTTCTTATTGTCTTTCCCCAAACATATGATGGCCTTGACTTTGTCTTGAATGAGTTCGTTTAGCTCACTGTAGTCATTTCCTTTGTCTACTCCACCTACAATCCAAACTGTTGGTTTAGTGAGACTTTCAAGGGCATACCATGTAGAGTTTACATTGGTCGCTTTAGAATCATTGATAAAATCTATGCCATGGATGGTGGCAACATGTTCCAATCGATGTTCAATGTTTTGAAAATCTGAAAGGCTCTCGCGGATGATTTCTTTTCTTAAATCTAGTATTCTCCCAGCGATGCCGGAAGCCATAGAGTTGTATAAATTGTGTTTGCCTTGTAAGGCAAGTTCATGTATTGACATAGTAAATTGGTTGTTTAGAATTTGAATGATTAATTGGTCTTGATCTATATAGGCTCCCTCAGGGAGTTGTTTTTGTAAGGAAAAGGGTAAATGATGTGCTTTTACGGGCTTTCTTTTCAAAGCGGAACGCAGCACCTCATTGTCTTCACAGTAAATGAAGAAATCGTTCGATTGACTGTTTTCAGCAATGCGCATTTTCGCATTTGCGTAATGCTCCATATTATTGTTGTACCTGTCTAAATGATCCTCTGAAATGTTGAGTAAAATGGCAATCTCTGCCCTGAACTTTTCGATGTTGTCCAATTGAAAACTACTGACTTCTAACACGTAGTGGTCGAAGTCATGCTCCACCAAACTTGCGGCAAAACTCTTGCCTACATTGCCAGCCAAGCCAACATTCAATCCAGCCTTCTTGAGCATATGATGCAACAAATGTGCTGTAGTGGTTTTTCCATTGCTCCCTGTAATCGCAATAAGTTTAGCTGTACAATAGCGGTAGGCGAATTCAATTTCTGATACAATGGGCAAGCCTGCTTCTTTAAGCAGTTTCACGACAGAAGCCTCATTGGGTATGCCAGGACTCTTGATAACCTCAGCACAGCAAAGCAGTTGATTGGTATCATGGCTTTTCTCCTCCCACTGAACGTTCATTTCATCGAGCATTTTTTTATATTGTGACTTGATCGACCCAAAATCAGACACAAAGGGTTCAAGCCCTTGTTTTTTTGCGAGCATAGCAGCACCCACCCCACTCTCTCCTCCTCCAAGAATGGCCACCTTATTGTTCTTTATTTGAACTTGTTGATTCACCGATTACCTTAGTTTTAGCGTTACAATTGAGAGTACTGCCAGAATGACTCCGGTAATCCAAAAACGTGCAACAATCTTTGCTTCGTGATATCCCTTTTTCTGGTAATGGTGATGCAAGGGTGCCATCAGGAAAATGCGTTTGCCTTCCCCGTATTTCTTTTTTGTGTATTTGAAATAACCCACTTGAAGCATCACGGAAACGTTTTCAATGAGGAATACACCGCAGAAAACCGGAATGAGCAGTTCTTTTCGCACAGCCAAAGCAAAAACAGCAATGATCCCGCCCAATGCAAGACTACCAGTATCTCCCATGAACACCTGTGCTGGGTATGAGTTGTACCATAAAAACCCGATACACGCACCAATGAAGGCTCCAATAAAGACCACCAATTCTCCTGAATTGGGGATGTACATAATGTTGAGGTAATCTGAGAAAATCGTGTTGCCCGAGACGTATGCAAAAATTGCCAAGGCCACACCGATAATAGCAGATGTCCCGGTTGCCAGTCCGTCCAAGCCATCGGTCATGTTGGCCCCATTTGATACCGCTGTAACAATGATGATCACCATGGGGATAAAAATCAGCCAAGCCCAATCCATGGCGTTGTCACAGCACCAGTCAATCAATGAACTGTAATCGAATTCATTGTTTTTAAGAAAAGGGATGGTCGTTTTTGTAGACTTACTTGCCTCCCATACATAGTCTTTGTTTTCTTGAGCGCCAATGAGCGATTGATTCTCCGTGAGGTACTTTTTCTTCTCAATGAATACGTCTTCGTGAAAATAGAGCACATAACCAACGAACAAACCAACAAGCACTTGACCAATTACCTTGAACTTCCCTGCCAATCCCTTTTTATTTTTCTTGAAGACCTTGATGTAGTCATCAATAAATCCTATGGCCCCTAGCATTACCGTAGAGATGAGCATAAGTAAGATGTAGATGTTGTGCAGCTTGGCAAAAAGTAAGGTGGGAATAAGAATCGAAGCCAAAATAATTAGACCACCCATGGTGGGTGTACCTTGTTTGCTTTTTTGACCGTCCAAGCCTAAATCCCTTACCGTTTCACCTACTTGCTTGCGGTGCAAAAGAAGAATGATTCGCTTTCCAAACACTAGAGAGATCAATAGGGATACGATGACTGAGGCCGCCGTTCGAAATGTAATGTAATCGAAGACTCCTGCTCCTGGAACATCCAATTGATTGAGGTAATCAAATAAATAATACAGCATATTGACTTAGTTTTCGTTGAGTGCTTTGGTTAATTCCTCCATGTCGTCAAAATGACTTCGCTCCCCATTTATTTCTTGGTAGGTTTCGTGTCCTTTTCCCGCTACCAACAGTATGTCTTTGATTTGAGCAAGGCCTGCCGCAGTGCGTATTGCCTCTCTTCGATCTACGATTGAAAGGACCTTCCTCCTATCGTTTACCTCTACACCGACCTTCATTTCTTCGATGATGGTTTCAGGGCTTTCTGTTCTGGGATTGTCTGAGGTCAATAGAATTCTATCGCTGAGTTTACATGCAATGGCGGCCATCAAAGGGCGCTTGCTGCGGTCCCGGTCACCCCCACAGCCAATCACTGTGATCACCTGTTCATTGCCTGTGCGAATGTTCTTGATGGTTTTAAGCACATTCTCCAATGCATCTGGGGTATGGGCATAATCCACGATGCCACTAATTCCGTTGAGTTTAATGTGCTGAAAACGTCCGCTTACACCCTTAATGCTGCTAAGGGCAGTTAGCACAGCCAATTTGTCCTGACCAAGTAATGTGGCAGTCGCATAAACTGCTGTAATGTTGTAAGCATTGAATCGGCCTATGAGTGGAGTCCAAAAATCAACTCCATCTATCTGTAAGCTTAATCCTTCAAAATCACTTTCAATGACTTTCGTTTTAAAGTCGGCAAGTGTCTTTATTCCGTAGAAATACTTTTTAGCCTCGCTGTTTTGGAGCATAATTGCACCATTCTTATCGTCTTTATTGGAAAGCGCAAATGCCTCTGTAGGCAAAAGGTTAAAAAATCCCTGTTTTGCGTGTATATAAGCCTTGAATGTTTTGTGAAAGTCAAGGTGATCATGGGAAATATTAGTGAACACTCCGCCCTTAAAATTCAACCCCGTAACCCTATGCTGCACCACTGCATGAGAGCTTACCTCCATAAAAACGTGAGTGCAAGCTGATTGGTGCATCTTAACGAGCAATTCATTCAATTGGACTGCATCGGGAGTCGTATGCGTAGATGCCACTTCTTCTTCACCAATTCTATTGACCACGGTAGAGATAAGCCCGACTTTTATTCCTAATTGAGTAAATAAATCGTGTAAAAGAGTCACTGTGGTTGTTTTACCATTGGTGCCGGTAACGCCAACCAGTTGTAATTTTTTAGAGGGTTGATCGTAAAAATTTGCTGCCATAAAACCCAAAGCAGCTGGAGACGCTTTTACTTGAATGCAGCATATACCATCTGCGGTATGTTGAGGCATCTCCTCACAGACAACCGTCTTCGCTCCATTCTTAATCGCAGCTTCGATGAAGTCGTGACCGTCTACCTGAGTGCCCTTTTGTGCGATGTATAAGCTTCCCTCTATACATTTTCTACTGTCAAAAGTGATGGCAGATATAGTTTGATCGATTGACCCTACAACCGCCATTATATCGACACCAAACAATATATCTTTCAAGCGCTTACTCATGACAGCGTTATTTCTATTGTTTGACCATTCTCAACTCTTGCACCAGCTTGCAATGACTGTCGCTTGACCATGCCATAGCCTTTCACTTTGACATCTAATCCTTGATTCTCCAAAAGAAAAATGGCATCCCTTAATCCCATTCCTACAACATTTGGTACTAGGTTGTCTCGAATAAGTCGTGGAGCGATTTTAACCAGGCTGTCTTGCGTTGATGTCACCACCCATTCCGCATGCGCAGCCTCATTTTGAATGGTTATTCCCAATTCATTAAAAATGGTTTCAGCGGTTGATTTTGAGCCATGCTTAGAGTACGGGAGCGCCGATTGCGCATAATGTTTTTGAACATCCAATGGTGCATGCATTTCAAGGCGATTGGCATACACTTTATCCGCAACTTCTTTAAATATTGGACCAGCTACTAAATTCCCATAATATACATTGCGGCTAGGTGCATTGACCACTACAATGCATGAGTATTGAGGCTTATCGGCTGGAAAGTAGCCGACAAAAGATGCTTGATAGCTTGTTTTTGATTGATAACTATAACCGTAGTTTTTATTCGCGATTTGCGCAGTTCCTGTCTTGCCTGCAATTTTGTAGTCCGCATTTCTTAAATTAGAAGCCGTGCCATTTTCTACTACTCCCTCCAATGCCCTCTTTACCTTCTGAATCGTCTCCTTGGAACAGATTCTCGGATTCAGTATTTCCGTTTCCACCTCCATTACGACACTTCTTCCTTTCGTGATTTTCTCCACAAATTTTGGCTTCACCATCACTCCATCATTTGCGACAGCATTGTAAAAATTCAATATTTGAAGTGGCGTCAACTGTAGTTCATAGCCATGTGCCATCCAGGGCAAAGAAATTCCCGACCAAGAGTCGTCACTGGTGTTTTTTATGTAAGGTTTACCCTCACCCAATATTTCTATCTGAGTTTGTTTTCTCAAATTCATGCGATCAAGGTGATCGATAAACGCTTGCGGTTTTTCTTTGTAAGACCTTAAAATAATTTCAGCCATCCCTATGTTGGAAGAAACTTCAAGAATTCGTTTTACTGTAATCTTACCCCAACCCCCTTGATCGTGATTAGAATCGTACATGGTTTGATCATAGAATTTCCTTGAACCATCTCCACAGTCAATAATGTCGCCCATGTCAACAAAACCATCTTCTATGGCAGCAATTAATGCTGGCAATTTGAAGGTTGATCCGGGTTCAGTACTTTCTCCTATAGCATAGTTGTAGCCCTCGTAATAAGATCCGTTATCATTTCGCTTTAGGTTTGCAATGGCTTTAATCGCCCCAGTTTTCACCTCCATCAAAATCACTGTACCATGGTCTGCCTCTTGTTTTTGCAATTGCTTAAGCAAAGCACTCTCGGCAACATCCTGAATGTTTACATCAATGGTGGTATATATGTCTTTACCATCTTCCGGTTCAATTTCATTTTCATCTCCAACAGGCATCCAAACTCCTCCAGCAATCTTTTGCATTAATCTTCTTCCATCCACACCTTTCAAAATCTCATGATAGGCTCCTTCAAGCCCCACGGGCATAATGCCCTCTCTTTGGTAACCAATTGTTCTTGCAGCAAGAATCCTAAAAGGTCGTTCTCTTTTATTTTGCTGGATAAAAATGAACCCTCCCTTGTATTTGCCACGTCTAAAAATGGGAAATCGCTTGAGCGCCTTAAGCTCAGTGTATTTTACCTTTCGCTTGATTAAATGATATCGCTCCCCTTTTTGTCGTGCATTGATCAACTGACTTCTGTAAGTAGCAAAAGACTTGTCTTTAAAAAGCTCACTAAGGTTCCACGCTAAAGAATCTACATTCTCCTCGAATACCTCATCTGTAATGGCATCCGCATTGGGATCAAAACGCACTTCATAAATAGGAATGGAGGTTGCCAATAGACTCCCGTCTGTGGCATATATATTCCCTCTTACTGCTTCTATGTTCTTTTCAACAAGTGTAAGGCTGCGCATACGCTGCTTCAAATCCGCCCCTTCAATCAACTGTATACTTAATGCCTTTACAACAATTGCTACAGCAAATAGACAGACCACGAAATAGACCAAATATATTCGCCACGCTATGTCTTTCTTCCACTCAGTCATTGTTTAAGGCGTATTTTTCATCAGCATCAATGACAATCTTTTTCGGTGGTGAGGTCAATTCTCGCAATCCGATGGATTCTGCTGATTTTGCTACCTGTGATTGCTTGCTGATCACCATCAAATCTGATTTTGTGGTGATGTATTCTGACCTCAATTCTTTGATGGTGTTGTTGGTTTTGTACAATCGCCGTATGATTTTTTCAGCTTGATAGCCATTTGCAATGTAACAGATGCCTAAAAAAGTTAGAAAAAACACGAAAGGCAAGGATTGCACAAGCTTGTCTTTTGACAAAAAACTTCCAGTTACCAGGCTCTTAAAGCCCGATGAGCGTTCTTCTTTTTGCTCCTGCTCCTTTTTACTGTTCATTGGAAATAGATTTTTCCGCGAGGCGCAACTTGGCACTTCTTGCTCTATTGTTCACTTCAATTTCTTTCTGCTCTGGCTGAATGGGCTTGCTAGTCAATGGCTCCAGTGGACGTATTAGATTTCCATAAAAATCTTTTTCTACTTCACCCTTTGTGTTTCCCGATCGAATAAAGTTTTTGACCAAACGGTCTTCTAAGGAATGGTAGGTAATGATGGCCAATCTACCTCCTGGCTTGAGCACTTCTGCTGCTTGCTCTAGAAACAATTCCAGCACTTTCATCTCTTCATTGACCTCAATCCTGATGGCTTGAAACAGTTGAGCAAAAAATTTATGCTGTTTATGCTGTGGAGAGAACTTAGCCACTGCTGCTTTCAAATGCGCAATTGTCTCAAAAGTCTGCTCTTCTCTAAAACCCACAATGGCGTATGCAACTTTTGAAGCATTTCGCAACTCACCGTAATTGCGCAAGAGATGTGTCAGATCAGCCAAATCATACTCATTCAGTACTCTTGCAGCAGTCAAGCTTCTTTTCTTGTCCATGCGCATATCGAGAGGACCTTCGAACCGAAAAGAAAAACCACGTTCTGCCTGATCAAATTGATGAAATGAAACCCCCAAATCCGCCAATATGCCATCTACTGGAATTAATTTATAGAGCTTCAGAAATTGCTTGAGGTATTGGAAATTCTGATTCACAAACAACAATCGGTCGTCATCAATTAAATTTCTTTCTGCATCCGGATCCTGATCAAATGCTAAGACTTTGGAATTTTCAGAAAGTCTATCGAGCATTGCAGCTGTATGCCCACCACCTCCATAAGTTACATCAACAAACACCCCTTCATTTTCCACCAACAAACCATCCAAGGTTTCTTTCAACATGGCTGGGGTGTGGTAGCTAATCATTGTCGTCAAGGTTTGAATTTGACGTTGAAGCATCGCCCATTACCTCCTCAGCCAAGCGTGCAAAATCTTCTGGCTCATCGGTCAACAGACCTTCATAAGTCTCCTTGTCCCAAACTTCAATACGATCAGAATAGGCAAACAAGACCACTGTTTTTTCAATCGAGGCATATCCTTTTAAACCTCTCGGAAGTAGTATTCGTCCCGTTGTATCCAACACAAGCTCAGTAGCACCGCGATAGAAATAGCGAATAAATTCTCTGTTTTTTCTGACGTATTGATTGAGCTGATTGATCTCTTCACTGATTCGATCCCAATCAT
The DNA here is from genome assembly GCA_002713165.1 of Verrucomicrobiota bacterium. Taxonomy (GTDB): domain Bacteria; phylum Bacteroidota; class Bacteroidia; order Flavobacteriales_E; family Vicingaceae; genus PAVT01. The sequence continues at coordinate 19,920 of PAVT01000061.1, read as the reverse complement.
TCTTTGGATACAAGACCAAACAACACTCAAATCCCCTATTGATCACAAAAGTCTCCTTGGCTGCAGGGTCCAATTGCTTGCGCAAACCTGCGGGCACCATTAAGCGGCCTTTGGGATCCAATTTACAATCAAACTCTCCAATAAAACTTGACATAATCCTTGTTAGACGTGGGTTTTCGGCGATTTAAGGAGTAAAAGTATAAATATTTTACCACTTTTTACCACTTTTTACCACTTTGTTGATAACTTGCTTATTTTAACCTTAAGCGAGATCATATCTTACTGAATTAGTGATCAATAAACAAATTCAAGAGTGGCAAACACTTGGGTTTGTACAATCAGTTTATTGATTTAAGCATATAGCACAATAAATGCTTCATTTAACTGTGGAAACTCATGTTAACTGAATTTATAAAAAGGACTCTATTTGGAGATTGAAATAATTACATTTGGGGACCATGATTCATACTGATTACATCAAAAAAGAGGGGAAATTTGAGTATCTAGAAAAAGGCAACGGACATGTATTGTTAGTGCTGCATGGCCTGTTTGGTGCATTGAGCAATTTCACAGACGTCATCGATGCATTTTCTAAGAAATACAGAGTCATTGTTCCTATCATGCCCCTTTACACCAATCCGCTATTAAAAACATCAGTCGGAGGAATGGCGAAATACATCAAAGACTTTGTCAAGTACAAAGGGTTGAAGAACATTACGCTTTTGGGCAATTCTTTGGGCGGGCATGTGGCACTTGTGTGTGCCTTGGACATACCTGAAAAAATCCACTCCATGGTACTCACTGGTAGTTCTGGGCTATATGAAAATGCCTTTGGTGGGTCATTCCCACGGCGAGAAGACAAAGAATATTTGCGTGAAAAGATTGCTGTTACTTTTTACGATCCATCTGTTGCAACAGATGAACTTGTAGATGAGGTGTACGCTATCGTAAATGATCGCAACAAATTGATCCGAATCTTAGCGATGGCAAAGTCTGCTATACGCCACAATATGTCTAAGGAATTGGAAAAATTCACTTTACCAGCCTGTCTCATATGGGGTAAAAACGACAACATAACGCCACCGCATGTAGCTGAGGAGTTTCACAAACATCTGCCAGATTCAGAATTGCATTGGATTGACAAATGCGGTCATGCAGCGATGATGGAACACCCTGGCAAATTCAATCGAATCTTAGACGATTGGCTATCAAGAAAAATTGAATCATAGCTCATCAAATGAAGATCAAGACTGCTGAATTCTTAATCAGCAATACCGACATTTCAAAATGCCCGCCGCCAGATATGCCCGAGTATGCCTTTATTGGCCGATCAAACGTGGGTAAATCTTCCTTGATAAATATGCTGTGTGAACGTAAAAACTTAGCCAAAACCTCCTCCACTCCTGGAAAAACACAACTGATCAATCATTTTTTAATCAATGAATCGACGTATTTTGTTGACTTGCCGGGCTATGGATTTGCGAAAGCCTCTAAAAAAGAACGCAAAAAATGGGAGCAATTCACGCATCTTTACCTCAGGAAAAGGCCTAATCTTCTTTATACTTTCATTTTGATTGACAGCAGAATTAAAGCGCAAAAAGCAGACTTGGAGTTCATGGAATGGATGGGCACCAATCAATTGCCATTTGTAATGATCTTCACTAAGATTGACAAACTCAGTAGTTCTGAACTCCAAAAAAACATGGCGGCTTATCGTAAAGAGATGTTGAAATATTGGGAAAAGTTACCCCCATCTATCCTTTCTTCATCTACTACCAAAGTTGGCAAAGAAGAGTTTTGGAAAATTGTAGCACAAACCAATGCCGATTATTTCATCACCTTTTAATTAGGAGGCTTTAATTTATAATTTTACACCCTTCAAAAATCAATAAATTCGAATGGATTACCCATTTAATTCCATAGAGAAAAAATGGCAAAAGTACTGGCAAGAACAACAGACCTTTGCTGCTCAAGACCAAAGTGATGACCCTAAGTTCTATGTCCTGGACATGTTCCCATATCCTTCAGGGGCTGGATTGCATGTAGGCCATCCGTTAGGCTATATTGCTTCCGACATTTACTCAAGATACAAGCGCCACAAAGGTTTCAATGTATTGCATCCAATGGGCTACGATTCCTTTGGTTTGCCTGCAGAACAATATGCCATTCAGACAGGTCAACATCCGAAGATTACCACAGAAACAAACATTGCCACCTATAGAAGGCAATTGGATCAAATTGGATTTTCATTTGACTGGCAGCGTGCTGTTCAAACATCTGACCCATCTTATTACAAGTGGACACAATGGATATTCATACAGCTGTTCAACTCATGGTACAACACCAAAACTGATCAAGCCGAAGATATTCAAAGCCTGATTCATCTTTTTGAAACAGAAGGCAACATTGACGTGAATGCACATTCAGATTCTACAATAGAATTTAGTGCAGAAAAATGGAAGAGCATGAGCGAAATGAAACAATCAGAAATCCTGATGGATTACCGTATCGCTTACCTTGCAAATTCCTTTGTAAATTGGTGTCCTGCGCTAGGAACAGTGTTGGCCAATGACGAAATTAAAGAGGGTGTTTCTGAACGCGGCGGTCATCCTGTGGAACGAAAAAAAATGCGCCAATGGAGTATGCGTATCTCTGCCTATGCTGATCGTCTATTGAAGGGCCTTGAAACAATTGAATGGTCAGATGCGCTCAAAGAAATACAACGCAATTGGATAGGCAAATCTGAAGGAGCTAGCATTCGCTTTAAGTCAACCTCAAGTGAAAATGAAATAGAAGTATTTACTACACGACCTGATACAATCTTTGGGGTTTCTTTTATGGTACTTGCGCCGGAACACGAACTGGTAGAGGTACTCACAACTGAAGCGCAAAAGGAAGAAGTGGCTGCTTATGTAAAATATGCTGCATCACGCTCTGAGCGTGAGCGCATGACAGAAGTAAAAAAAGTGAGTGGAGCATTCACAGGTGCATATGTTCTTCATCCATTCAGTGGAGAAAGTTTGCCGGTCTGGATTGGCGATTATGTGCTTGCTGGTTATGGAACTGGGGCTGTTATGGCAGTACCTTCTGGGGACCAGCGGGATTGGGACTTCGCTCAGCACTTTAGTTTACCAATTCCAGCAGTTATAGAGGGGCAAGATGTCTCTCAAGGAGCTGATGGCCGCTATGAAGGTCGTCTCTGCAATTCAGATTTTTTAGATGGGTTAACTGTCAAAGTAGCCATTATAAAAGCGATTGAATCCATCGAAAAAAAAGGCATTGGAAATGGCAAAGTGAATTACAGAATGAGAGATGCCGTTTTTAGCCGTCAACGCTATTGGGGAGAGCCCATTCCTATCTATTATAAAAATGACATCCCAAAAGCACTTCCTATAGAAGCACTGCCATTGAGTCTGCCTGAAATAGATAAATATTTACCGACAGAAGACGGAGAGCCGCCATTGGCCAGAGCAAAAGAGTGGAACTACGGGGGGAATCCAATTGAAACTTCTACTATGCCTGGATGGGCAGGCTCCTCTTGGTACTTCTTCAGATACATGGACCAAATGAGAAAGGATGGCATGGCCAACAAGAAAAGTCTTAATTATTGGCAAAACGTTGACATCTATTTCGGCGGTGCTGAACATGCCACAGGTCATTTACTTTACGCGCGTTTTTGGACAAAATTTTTAAATGATCGTGGATATGTAAAAGTGGATGAACCTTTTAAACGACTCATTAATCAAGGCATGATCTTAGCTTCAGATGGGCAAAAAATGAGCAAGCGCTACGGCAACGTGGTTAACCCAGACGATATAGTGGCACAATACGGTGCAGATACTCTGCGCTTGTTTGAAATGTTTTTGGGGCCCTTAGAACAGTCCAAACCCTGGGACACAGACAGTATTGAAGGGGTACATCGTTTTTTAAGAAAACTTTGGCGACTATACCACAATGCAGAGAATAACATTGACATTGTAGATGCCGAGGGGAGCAAAGAAGAGCTAAAAGTCTTGCATCAATGCATCAAGAAAGTTACCGAAGACATTGAACGAATTTCATTCAACACTGCAGTAAGCGCTTTTATGATTTGTGTGAATAGATTGACGGAATTAAAATGCAATAAACGATCTGTACTGGAGCCGCTTTCCATCTTGATTGCACCATTTGCTCCGCACATTGCAGAAGAGCTTTGGCTCAATATGGGTCATACTCACAGCATTTGTAAAGTGCCTTACCCCATGTACGAAAAAAAGTTTTTGGTGGAAGATGCACACAAGTATCCAGTATCTTTCAATGGAAAAGTGAGATTCACACTAGATTTGCCGAACGAGATGGACAAGAAAGCCTTAGAGGAGGCAGTACTCTGTAGTAATGAAGCAAAAAAATGGTTGGGTGGCAAGACTCCAAAGAAAGTCATCGTAGTGCCTCAGAGAATAATTAATGTTGTGCTGTAGATAACTTTGTGCATTAGCTTGCTCCCCTAAAAATGCATATTCTATCTTTATAAAAACTAAAACAATGGCAAAGACCAAAGAAGCCTTATTGCCCGATGACATCCTTCAAAAGGTCATCACACTCAAAGAAAAGTATGCTGCAATGGGCCAAGATTTAGGCGCCTACCTAGATGGACTCATTCATGCAGATTACCTCACTTATTGGGACTACATTCATTTGGATACACTATTGAGCCTCCAGAATCCAAAGACAGCTTTTCCAGATGAACAAATTTTCATCATGTATCATCAAATCACGGAATTGTACTTTAAGCTGTCACTTCATGAACTGCAACAAATAGGCGACATGGAGAACATCACCAAAGAGTTCTTCATTGCGCGATTGAGAAGGATCAATAATTATTTTAAAGCATTGACAACCTCTTTTGGCATCATGAGATTGGGCATGGAAAAAGAGCAATTTTTGCAGTTTCGAATGGCGCTTCTTCCCGCCAGTGGCTTTCAATCTGGTCAGTACCGAAAAATTGAGATTTTTTCAACTGAATTCAAAAATTTGGTCGATAAGGATCATCGAAAAGAATATTATGAACTCGAACCTAATAAGGACAACATTGAGAAAATGTACGAGTTTATCTATTGGAAAAAGGGTGCAACTGAGTTAGCCACAGGTGAGAAAACCCTTACTCTCAAGCAATTTGAGAATAAGTATTCTAAAGAATTTAAAGCCTTGGCTTTAGAGTGCGTGAATAAAAATATTTGGTCGAAGTACAAAGGAATGAGCGAAGAAGATCAACAAAACGAGCAATTGATCAAGGAGATTCAATTCCTTGACATCAATGTAAACATCAATTGGCCACTTGTGCATTACAAATCTGCTGCAAGATACCTTCAGATGGATCCCCAAGACATTGCAGCAACAGGAGGTACCAATTGGCAAAAATACCTACCTCCAAGATTCCAAAAACGTATTTTTTACCCTGAACTCTGGAGTGATGAAGAAAAGGAAAATTGGGGAAAAGCTTGGGTAGAGGAAAATGTATTTTTTCAAAAAGGATAGAGTTGAACAATAAATTAAAGATCGTCAGTGGTGTTCTCACTGCCATACTAGGGATTGCATTGATTCTGATTATAAAAGGACACAGAACAAATCCTTCGGCGCCTGCCCCAAAATTGGCTTATGACTCACTCAAAACAATTAAAACTGAACCCAAAAAAATCTTTGGTTTTTCTGCAGATTCGTTCATCGTAGTTACTTCAGAAATCAAGAAAAACGAATTTCTTGCCAATATTTTACTCGCACATCAAATAGATTATGCAACAATTGATCAATTGGCAAAAAAGTCAAAAGAGAGTTTTGATGTACGCAAAATAGCAGCGGGCAAACCTTACACACTTTTGCTTGAAAAAGACAGTGTTCAAAAAGCAAGATACTTTATCTACCAGCCAGATCCTGTCAACTACGTTGTATATGAATTGTATGACAGCTTGGGTATTTATGAAGGGCAAAAGGAGGTTGAAATTATTGAAAAAAGTGCAAGTGGTGTAATATATTCATCGCTTTACGAAACACTTCAAACATCAGAGATAAGCCCTTACCTTGCTGTGAGATTGGCGGATATTTTTGCATGGTCGATCGATTTTTACAGAATTCAAAAAGGCGATTGGTTCAAAGTCATTTATGAAGAAAAACGAATAGATGGCAAACCTATAGGCATAGGAAAAGTCATGGCTGTAGAGTTCAATCATTTTGGCAAGTCCTTTTTAGGGTTTCATTTCCTGCAAGCAGATAAAGAAGACTATTTTGATGAAACTGCCAATAGTCTGAGGAAAGCCTTTTTAAAATCACCCTTAAAATTTAGCAGGTTGAGCTCGCGATACACCATGCGTCGTTTTCATCCTGTTCAAAAAAGATGGAAAGCCCATTTAGGCACTGACTATGCCGCACCTTCTGGCACACCGATTATGAGCACTGGAGACGGTGTAGTTACGCATTCGAGCTATACCCGCGGAAATGGCAATTATGTGAAAATCAAACACAACAGCGCATATAGCACCCAATATTTACACATGAGTAAACGAAAGGTTAATGTTGGACAATTTGTAAAGCAAGGAGACATTATTGGCTTGGTTGGCAGCACAGGTTTAGCAACAGGACCACATGTATGTTATCGTTTCTGGAAATACGGTAAACAGGTCGATCATTTGAAAGAAGATTTTCCTTCGGCTGAGCCTGTTTTGGACTCAAACAAGCTTGCATTTGATAAAATGCTCCAAGAGCAAAAAGCAAAACTAGACCGCATTCAAATAAAAGAAATGCTCGCTTCTAAGTAGGCATCTTGGCGCCACAGTATTTACAAAAATCTGCATTTTCATCGTGGCCCTCTTTAGAGCAGTCCAAACATGCCTTTCTTGAATGTTGGCTTTCCTCCATTTTTGATCTTACTAGTTCCCCAGATACAATTCCGGTAGGTACGGCTATAATTCCATACCCCAGTAACATTATTATGGAGGCCAAAGCTTGACCCAATGCCGTCGATGGAGCAATGTCTCCATATCCCACCGTAGTGATTGTCACAATTGTCCAATACATACTCCTAGGTATGCTATTAAACCCTCTCTCAGGTCCTTCAATGATGTACATAATAGTGCCCATTATCAGCACCAAAACCAATACACCTCCAATAAACACGGTGATTTTAACTGCACTGGCGCGTAATGCCCTTGTCATGCTGTTGGCCTCAGATATGTATCTGCTCAATTTGAGAATCCTGAAAATACGCAGTAAACGTATCGTCCTAATAACCAATAAATATTGTGGCCCAGCTACTAACAGACTAATATAAGTAGGCAATGTAGATAGCAAGTCGACCAAACCCATAAAGCTTGTAATGTACTTCAAAGGCTTGCGCACCGCGATTACACGCATAACATATTCAATGGTAAAAAGAATTGTAAATACCCATTCTGCGATGATAAAAATATCCCTGTATCGCTGATGAATTGTTTCTACTGTTTCTAGTAAAACCGCCAAAACTGAAAGTACAATAGCGATCAATAAAACAACATCAAAAAGTTTACCCATTGGGGTATGCGCTCCAAATATGACTTCGTGCATATTGGTTTTCCAAGATGGGGTAGTATTTTTTTGTGTCAATTGATAGTGCTTTTTGGCATGCTAAATGTAGTTATTTTGCATATTAATCTATGAAGCTACAAACACACATAATTCCTTTTGAATCACCATTGCATATTAACCACCATGATTCAATGTGTTTCTTTGGATCTTGCTTTGCAGATAACATTGGGAAAAAACTAATCGAACACAAATTTGATTGCTTGATTAACCCTCTTGGAATTGGATACAACCCCATTTCAATATTAAATCTCATTCAACTAAACACTGAAGATATTGATTGGCAAAATATTATAAAGTCTAATCAGGTATACTTCATGTATGAATTCCATTCCAAATTCAACTGCACCGACCTCAGCGAGTATAAAACCAATATCCAAAAAGCGACAATAGCAAAGAACCAGCAATTGGCAAAATCGACAGTACTTTTCATCAGTCTAGGAACTGCTTTTGTGCACAAACTGAAAAGCTCAAATAGAATTGCAACTAATTGTCACAAACAATCTAGCGAGTTATTCGAAAAGAAGTTGCTTACGGTGAATGAAATCAAAAAGTCACTCCTTGACTTTGCGACCAAGCTAAGCTTGAGGTATCAAAAAGAATTTCAATTTGTATTTACAGTCAGCCCTGTACGCCATTTAAAAGAAGGGTTCAGGCAGAATCAACTAAGCAAGTCCATTCTTCATCTTGCAATTAAAGAGTGCATGGAAAAGAATAAAAACATTCATTACTTCCCTGCCTACGAAATTATGATGGACGACTTAAGAGATTATAGATTTTACAAAAGGGATTTAATCCACCCCAATGGTTTGGCAGTAGATTATATTTGGGATCATTTTAATCAAGTCTACTTTAATGAAAAAACACGGGCCTTGAACAAAGAAATAGCACAGATAAACAAATCACTTCAGCACAAAGCTTTTCAAGAAAACACTCTAACACACCAAAATTTTATCATGGGTTTAATTTCAAAATTAAAGGTGATTTCGCAAAAACACACTTTGAACTTTAACAATGAAATCCGTCGATTGGAAGCACATCTAAATTAGCACCTATTAATACTTAGTTTTGTCTTAATAATCCTTCTGGCTTGGACGAATACCCATCTAAATTACTTCAGGAAGCTATCGAGCAATTTAGCTCCTTGCCAGGCATTGGCAGAAGGACAGCCTTGCGTTTGGCCTTGTTTATTCTTAAACAAGAGCCATCAAAGGTAAAGCAGTTTGGCAATGCGTTCATTAAATTGCGTAATGAGGTTATCTATTGCAACACCTGTTACAATATTTCTGATACTGACCATTGTTCAATATGTGCTCATCCCGGTAGAAATAAAGAGATTATCTGTGTTGTAGAAGATGTAAGGGATGTGATGGCGATAGAAAATACTGGACAATATAAAGGAGTATATCATGTTTTAGGGGGCATAATCTCCCCTATGGAAGGCATTGGACCTGACGATGTTCGAATTAAAGAATTGGTTGAAAGAGTTAAAAATGAAAAGACCAGTGAAATAATCATGGCATTGAGCACGACGATGGAGGGAGATACTACCAATTATTTTATTTTCAAAAAGTTGAAAGAGCTAAATCTTAAAATAACCACCATCGCAAGAGGAGTAGCTGTTGGAGATGAACTTGAATATACTGATGAGCAAACCCTTGGCCGATCATTAATGAACAGGGTTCTTTATGTAAATACCCTTGCAAACTAGCGGCAAAATTTGGATTTAAGCATAATCATAGTCAACTACAATGTGCAGTTTTTCTTGGAAAACTGTCTAAACTCCGTATATCGAAGTAAAGGCGTTGACTCCCTTGAAGTAATTGTCGTTGATAACAATTCAGTCGATGACTCTTGCAAGATGATTAGAAAGCACTTTCCCGAAGTTAAACTTATTGAAAATAAAGCAAATGTTGGATTCTCAAAAGCTAACAATCAAGCGATTAAAGTCGCTCATGGAGAATTTATTCTGCTATTAAATCCAGATACTGTTGTCGAAGAAAGCACTTTCGAAGAATGTCTAAAATTTTTCAGAAAAACAGCTGATGCTGGTGGTGTTGGGGTCAGAATGATTGATGGAAAAGGGGTATTTCTTCCCGAATCTAAACGGGGGTTACCCACGCCGCCTGTGGCCTTTTATAAAATTTTCGGACTTTCAGCATTGTTCCCGAAATCAAAAACCTATGGGAAGTATCATTTAGGGTATCTAAATCAAAACGAAACCCATCAAATAGATATTTTAAGTGGTGCATTTATGATGATCCGGAAAAGTGTTTTGGACGAGATTGGAGATTTGGATGAGCATTTTTTCATGTATGGAGAGGACATCGATCTTTCCTACCGCATTGCAAAAGCAGGATATCGGAATTATTACCTTGCAAACACCTCAATTATCCATTATAAAGGGGAAAGCACAAAAAAGAGCAGCATTAATTATGTTGTCGTTTTTTATAAGGCAATGGTCATTTTTGCCAGAAAGCATTTTAGTCAAAAAAATGCTCGCTTATTTTCAATACTCATAAATTTTGCCATTTACATTCGCGCCTTCCTTGCGATTTTATCCCGCACTATAAACTCATTTGTTTTACCTATTGTAGATGCTTTTGTAATGCTATCTGGTTTTTACTTATTCAAGGATTACTATGAGCAAGAAGTAAAATTTCCAGGAGGGGGTGGATATCCGGTGGAAGTTGAAACCTATGGAATACCAATTGTGGCAGGAATATATTTATTCGCATTGTGGATTAATGGTGGCTATTTGATCCCCACAAGGTTTAGAAATATCGTAAAAGGATTGTTTGTGGGAGTATTGTTGGTGCTCATTGGCTACTCTCTCCTTGATGAGGATTACAGATTTTCACGTGCCATTGTCCTTTTTACAAGTATTTGGGCTTTTTTAGGCATAATGACTTCTAGACTTCTTTTACACCTTCTCTCATTACGACCATTTCGAAAAAACGACAAGCAGCGTATTGTCCTTGTTGGGAAGTCTGATGAACTAGATCGCATAAGTGGCTTTTTCGAGAAAACAATAATTGAAGCAGAGATTGTATTGAAAATAGATGCAAATGATAAAGTAGAATTGCGACCGTATGAATATGATGGTAAATTGTACCAACTTAAAGACATCATAGAGATTTACAACATCAATGAAGTCGTTTTTTGCTCTAAAGATCTCAATTCCTCTGAAATCATTCAACAAATGGCAATCCTTGCTCAAAAAGAACTTGACTTTAAAATTGCCCCACCAAAAAGCATGTACATCATTGGTAGTAATTCAATCGATCATTCTGGAGAGTACTATCTTCTAAATACGAACCTAATTCACAAAAAAAATAACGAAAGAAACAAACGTTTGCTTGATATTATTTCCTCAACAATACTTCTTATTTTAAGTCCCCTGCTTATTTGGTTTAATCCATCAATAATAGCTTACTACAAAAATCTTACACAGGTAATCATAGGCAATCGTTCTATGGTGGCGATTACCGGCAACAAAAATATATTACAAGCATCTCCTAAACTTAGAAAGGGCATCTTAGCGCCTATCGATTTAGTTAAATTAGAACACCTCAAAACGTCTACAGAGGAACAGTTAAATTTTGAGTACGTCCGTAATTATACCCTCTGGAAAGACATTGAAATCATAGTGAATAATCTCCATTTGATAGGCAAAACTCCAAGGTAAAATAAGATGCTTAGAACAAGCATATTTAAGTTGTTGAAAGTTATTAGCAAAATGTCAGAGATGCATTTTTCGTAATTTTGCAGTTCGATAAATAAAACAAACAGCAATGGCTGAGATAGAGCTAATCATGCCTAAAATGGGCGAAAGTGTAGCAGAGGCTACAATAACTAAGTGGTTGAAATCAGAAGGAGAAAGCGTTGAAGCAGAAGAAGCGGTGATTGAGATTGCAACAGACAAGGTAGATTCCGAAATTCCTGCTCCTGAAGATGGAGTAATAAAGAAAATCCTTTTTAACGAAGATGATGTAGTTCAAGTAGGTCAAGCCATTGCAATTATCGAAGTCAATGGAACAGGAAACTCCAACGGCGCAATCAAGCTTGATACTAAGACTGCAGAAACTGATGAAGAAGCCACGATCGAAAAAGCGATCAACACAATTCAAGTTGACTCAAGCACACAAATAAATTCAGCTGTCATCAATAAAAACACACCCTCCGGAAAATTCCTTTCACCGCTTGTTCGAAGCATTGCAAAAAAGGAAAACCTAAGTGCAGAAGAGATTGATTCCATCATGGGTACTGGCCTAAACAATCGAATCACGAAAGATGACTTGATGAGTTACTTGCAAAAAGACAAGCACATCCAAACTTCTGAGGTTCAGCCACAAGACATCTCAGCGAAATCTCCGTCTACTGCACCTGTGTCAAAGGTCAATGCTGTTCTAATGGACAATGGAGATGAAATTATTCAAATGGACAGGATGAGGAAGATGATCTCTGAACATATGACCATGTCCAAGCAAACTTCTGCACATGTAACTTCCTTTATTGAAGCAGACGTGACCAATTTGGTATTTTGGAGAAACAAAGTAAAATCTGAATTTCAAGCGAAAGAAGGAGAAAAGATAACATTTACCCCTTTAATACTTGAGGCCGTAGCGAAAGCTATTCGTGAAATGCCAATGATTAATGTATCTGTCGATGGTGATAAAATTATCAAACGAAAAAACATCAATATCGGCATGGCTACAGCATTGCCATCAGGGAATTTAATTGTTCCAGTTATTAAGAATGCGGATGAAAAAAACCTTGTTGGACTCACTAAATCTGTAAATGATTTAGCCAATCGTGCTAGAAATAACAAATTAAATCCTGATGAAATCCAAGGAGGCACATTTACTGTAACTAATGTTGGCACATTTGGAAATGTTATGGGAACACCTATCATTAATCAACCGCAAGTAGCAATTCTTGCTGTTGGAGCTATTCGAAAGAAACCTGCTGTCATTGAAGGTCCATTAGGAGATACCATAGGAATCAGGCACATGATGTTTCTTTCATTGTCTTACGACCACCGTGTAGTAGATGGCTCTTTAGGCGGTAGCTTTGTACAAAGGGTAGGAAATATCCTTGAAAATTTTGACATCAATCGAGAAATATAGTCGACTAACAGCCAATTGTTAGATATTAATGCTTGCTTGCCCTAATTAATCAAGCGAATAAAATATATTTGCATTTAATCTGTGTCAACTATTTATTCGCAAGACATGAAGCTAAAGCCCTACGCACTTTTTTCAACGCTCCTTTTTTTTATTTTTTCAAACCTTTTGGCTCAAATGACAGAGGTAGAGAAAATAGAGGAAGCACTGTATTTTATTGACGAGAATAGATTCGCAGAAGCCTTGCCTCTGCTTAAGGAGGTTCACGAAAATGGCAACATCAATGCCAACATCAATTTTAATCTTGGACTTTGTTATTTTAAAAACTTTCATGAAGGAGACAAAGTACTAGCCTTACCTTATCTAGAAAAAGCAGTTACTGATGTGAGTCCAAACTACACTCCTTTCGACCCTAAAGAGAAAAAAGCACCTGTAGAAGCTTGGTTCTACCTTGGCAAAGCGCAACATAATGACTATCAATTTGATCAAGCTGCTGAAAGTTTCAATAAGTTTAAAACTTACATCAACGAGAAACACTTCTTGTGGAAAGAAATTAACAAATGGCTCAAAATGACCAACTATGCCAAAGTTGCGATAATGAATCCTGTCAATATCAAGTCTACTAATTTAGGTGGAAGACTCAATGGGTTTTATCCAGATTTTAGTCCGGTAATTCGCATTGATGAAAGTGCTGTTTATTTTACATCTCGACGTTTAAGAGAGGACAGTTCTAATTATGAGATTTATGACCCGATAGATGGAATGCTCTACGAAGACCTTTATGTTTCATTTCATGAAGGAGATAGTGTTTGGAGTGAGGCATACCCATTGAATATAAATACAGACCAACATGAAGCGACTGTCAACTTATCAATAGATGGTCAAACACTATACATTTACAAGGACATTAAAGGAAATGGTGAGCTGTTCAAAAGTGAACTGTTGGATGATTCTGCTGGCTACGAAACTTGGTCAGAACCCGAAAAACTCGGATCTGACATTAATTCAAAGGCTTATGAGACTCATGTAACCGTTACTCCAGACGGGAAGCGATTGTATTTCGTTAGTGATCGAGAAGGTGGTTATGGTGGCAAAGATATTTACTATTGCAATCTTTTACCTACAGGTGAATGGGCATTGTCGCAGAACCTTGGCCCAATTCTAAATACAGAATTCAACGAGGACGGAGTTTTCATGCATCCAGATGGTAAGACGATGTATTTTAGTTCAGATGGGCACAACAGCATGGGTGGCTACGACATCATGTACAGTGTTTTGACTGATTCAGGATGGACCAAGCCGCAAAACATTGGTTATCCAATTAATTCGGTAGATGACGATGTTTTCTTTGTCACAACGCCAGATGGCAAACGTGCTTATTATTCCTCTTTCAAAGAAGAAGGTTACGGCGAGAAGGATATTTATCTAATAGAACTTATTGATGCCGAAGAAATTGACCTGACGCTTTACCGTGGAGAATTTACCTTCGTCGATCGTTATGTTCCTCCATCAGGAGCACAAGTAACTATTATCAACAATTACACAGGGGAGCAAGTTGGCGTTTATGTTCCTCGACAACGTGATGGACAATTTTCGGCAATTCTTGAACCTAACAATAGCTATCATTTTATATATGAAGCCGACAGTTATGAAACTTATGAGGAAGACATATATGTGCCCGCAGGGGCAAGTTATCAAGAGATATACAAAGATATAAAGCTTAAGCCAGTCCGTGTGGGCAGAGGAATGGATAAAATTACCCCAGCACCTCTAGCAACAGCAGATATAAAAGGTGGCTTGATAAAAGATGGTCTTCCTATGCGAGGTATGAAAATCTTACTCCTGAATGAGCAAGAAGATCTACTTCAAGAAACTACTTCAGATCATGTTGGAGAGTTTCAATTTGCTAAATTAGACCCTTCTCAAACATATTTGATTCGCGTCATAACCGAGGATGAAAACCCATTGATGGGTTACGACGTTGAAGTTGTCAACGATCAAGGTGAAATCTTAGTGTTTGAAGAACTTGACGACACGACATACATCTTTGTACCGTCAACTTATCCTTATGAGTTTTATGGTATCTCTGCAAAATCAATTGCGGGTAAAGTAAAAAAGGCAGGCAATCCTCTTGAAGGTCTAAATGTCATCTTGGAAAATAAAGATAAAGACGTTATTCAGCAAGAAGTTACTGATGAATATGGTGAGTTTAACTTCCAAAAACTCAACCTAGATGAAGAATATAGAATTGTCTTTGAAGGTGACTTCCCCGATGATCCTGAGATTATTATTACCAATGACCTCGGTCAAGAAATGCAATTCATCAAAGAGGATGAAGGCATCTACAAATATGTTCCACCTGCAACTGAAATCCCAACTCAAATTACAGGAATAGCAAAGAAAAATGGCGCTCCATTGGCAGGCTTAAATGTTCGTCTCGAAGATGAAGGAAAAACAGTCTTACAAGAAGAAGAGACAGATGAAGTTGGAGAATTTAATTTTCAAAGATTAAATCTTGACGAGGAATACAGGATTGTATTTGAAGGTGACTATCCAGACGATGGTGAGATAGTTTTGTTGAATGAATTTGGACAAGAACTATCCTTCATTAAAGAAGCAGAAGGCGTATATGTATACAAACCAGGGCCTAAAATCAAGTTAGAAGATATTGCTGGTGCTATTACTGCCAATAATGAGCCTGTTAAAAACTTAAAGGTATTGCTCTACAATAGAAATGATGTTTTGCTAAATACAGCTTCAACGGACAGTGTCGGGAATTTCAACTTCATGCAACTTAATCTTAAGGAACCTTACACAATTAAGTTTGAAGGAGATTATCCTGAAGATGTTAAATTGGTGGTATCCAATGAGGATTTTGACCTCTTGCTCTTCCGTAAAATTGATGAGGGAGTTTATCGCTATGATCCATTGTTTAATGTAATCTTGGTAGACAAGAATGAGTCCATCTTAAGAGAAGAGACCACTGATAAAGTAGACGAATTCAATTATGAAAAACTAAACATTGATGAAACCTATAAAATCGTTTTTGAAGGCGACTTCCCTGACGACGAAGAGATTGTCATTTTCAATGATCAAGGACAAGAATTGGTATTTAAGAAGATAGAAAGAAACGTTTATCAATACGTACCAATTGAAAAAGAGACCCTGTTTACTTTAGTCGACAAGAATAAGGATCCAGTCAAAGTCACAGGAGTTCGACTAGAAGACGAAAATCGAACACTTCTCGAACGCATCAATACTACAGACTTAGGCAAACTCACTTATAGAAAACTGCCCCTCTATAACACTTATTGGTTAATATTCGATCAACCTACAGATTATGGTGAGATTTCTTTAATCAATGGAGAAGAAGAAGAATTGATATTTGTACAAATGACAGAATACGAGTATAAGTACATTCCGAAAAACAAATATGGCGTGCGATCATTTACCATTGATGTAAGAGATAATGCAGACTTCGAAGAGACTTATCCTAGACCAGAGGAGTTGACAAACGTTATTGCCTATTTCCAGAAATACTTTATTTACAATGCAAAGGACATCAATGAATCAAACAAAGAGTTTGTAACGTTCATTACTGACATTGTAAAAATGGTTGAGATCAGAGGCTATGCTGACATCATCATTACTTCAAGTGCATCTAAAGTGCCGACTAAAACTTGGAAAACCAATTCAATCTTGACAAAAAGAAGAGCTTATGATACTAAAAGGCTTCTGGAGACTATGTTTGAGAAAAAAGGCCTAAGCAAGGACCAATACAATTTCGTGGATATAAATACATTAATCACAGGTCCTGAGTACAAGTATGACTTCATTGAGAATAGAACAACATACGAGAAGTATCAATACGTAAGAATCTTTGTAAAATAATGAATTGAATGAAGTTATCCCTGACAAAACCTATCGTCTTTTTCGATCTTGAGACGACAGGAGTGGATGTAGCAAAGGATAGAATTGTAGAAATCTCGATTTTGAAACTCAATCCTGATGGAACAAAAGACATTAAGACTAGAAGAGTGAACCCAGGTATACCGATACCCAAAGGTGCCTCTGAGGTTCATGGTATCTACGATGATGATGTCAAGGATGAACCTACTTTTAAAGCACTTGCGAAAAGCCTGTCTCAATTTATTGGCAATAGTGACTTAGCAGGCTACAATTCAAATAAATTTGATGTACCACTATTGGTTGAGGAGTTTTTAAGAGTAGGAGTTGATTTTGATGTTGCTAACAGGGATTTGGTTGATGTACAGAACATCTTTCATAAGATGGAGCAAAGAACTCTTGTTGCTGCATATAAATTTTATTGCGATAAGGAATTAGAAAATGCCCATAGTGCTGAAGCAGATAACATTGCAACATACGAGATATTAGAAGCCCAGATTGAAAGGTATTCTGAATTGAAAAATGACATCAATTTTCTTTCTGAGTTTTCCACCAGACAAAAAAATGCTGATTTGATTGGCAGAATTGTTTTTGACGAGAACAACACTGAGGTATTTAATTTTGGAAAGCATAAAGGGAAAGCCGTTCGCGATATTTTGAGAGAAGAGCCATCCTATTATGCTTGGATGATGAAAGGTGATTTTCCAGAGTACACTAAAAAAGTGTTGACGCAAATAAAACTTCGCGACTTTAATCAATCGTAAATGAAAATTATCTGTGTAGGCAGAAATTACGCTCAACACACCAAGGAATTAAACAACGAGCTACCAAAAGAACCGGTTTTATTTCTCAAACCAGAAAGCGCCATTCTTTTAAAGCGTTTGCCTTTTTTTTATCCAGACTTCAGCAAAGATGTTCATTATGAGGCTGAGCTTGTTGTGAAAATAAATCGTGTGGGTAAACACATTGATGCGAAGTTTGCACATAAATATTACAATGAGCTTACGGTAGGAATTGATTTTACAGCAAGAGATTTACAAAGTCAATTAAAGGGAAAAGGTCTGCCGTGGGAAAAAGCAAAGGCATTTGACGGTTCGGCTGCCCTTGGTAAATGGGTCGACAAGTCTGAAATTAAAAACCCCAATAACATGAAATTTGAACTCATGGTAAACGGCATTTCAAAACAAATAGGAGAAAGTGCTCAAATGCTATTCTCAATCGATACGTTGATTTCTGAAATTTCCAAATACTTTACCTTAAAAATTGGAGATCTTATTTTCACTGGAACACCTGCAGGTGTAGGCCCGGTGAGCAAAAGTGATCAACTTACAGCATACCTTGAAAACCGTAAGTTACTTGATTTGAAAATCAAGTGATTGAACTAGGAGATGACCTTTTCTGAAAATGTTATGCCATGGAAGGCAAGCTCTTTTAGTATTGGCTGATAAATAGATTTCATAATTGGCACATGAATCCCAGATTGAGTAAACTCATGATTCAAGAGCATTTTTGAAGCAATGGCTAAAGGCAAACCAACCGTTTTTGCCATGGCGGTCTTTCTCTGACTCTCCCCTTTTACAACCATCGAGGAATGCAACTCATGTAATTGATTGTTCTTCTTGTAAATAAATTTGTGCCACATGACAATCATGTCTTTGTCATCTCGTTCAAGTTTCCACTTTCGTTCGAGTATATGCTGAAGTATTTGTGCTGGCGTAGCTTCTTTGATGCCTACTTTGATGTCTTCAAACAAGTCTAGCCATTTTAATTTCTCAAAAAGATCTATGTCATCATGAGCGAGATTAAGGTAATGTTGCAATTTTAGCTCTACAGAATCATTTGGATTGTATGGCAGAAATAAATTTACAAAGGTTCTAAAAGTAAGCTCTTCAGACTTTTCAAGGATATAGTTGTCATCAGTAAGACCGAGCTGTACAAATGCATCCCACGCTCGACAAAAACCTGGACGTCTCAATGTACCACGATACATTGTTTTAATATTCTCCAAACCATATATTGAACGATACTTTAAAGAATCTCTGTTGGCGATTCCCTCAAAACTTCCATATCCATCAATATGAATTTTCTCTGTTCTTCGAAAAAGTCTATGATAAGGTATGTACTTATAGGTGCCTTCTTGGAGAAATTTAACAGCCCCCCCTTGACCAGCCAACACTACATTCCTTGGATTCCAAGTAAATTTATAATTCCAAGGATTTGTATCACTTTCGGGAGCCAATAGACCTCCTGTAAATGTTTCGAAAGCTTCAATTTCTCCTCCATCCTCTGCAATTTCATCCAACACTTTCTTCGCAGATAAATGGTCTATGCCTGGATCAACTCCCAATTCGTTTAAAAAAATTATTCCCGCCTCTTGCACTTTTTTTTCCAGCGATTTCATCTCCTCTGAGACATACGATGCTGTCGCAAGATTCACTCTATACTCAATGCAACTTTGCGCAACCAATATATGAAATCGGGCAGGCAACATAGAAATAACTAAATCTGCGGTTTTTACAAGTGCATTTCTCTCATCGTCATTAACTAGGTTCGCTGAAATTAATTTTAACTGTCTATCTTCTTTATAACTTGTCCTTAAATCCTCTACATTCTTATCCGCAATGGTAATGGACCACTGATATTCAGCAGAATTGTGGAGCAGATAATCAATAAGCACAGAACTAGACCTGCCTGCTCCACAAAGTAAAATTTCTTTCATATGACATTTAAATTGAGACCCTAAATTTATTGAATGGGATTGTTTAATGGGGTATCTTAGCCAAATTACTTTTGAAGTATGAAAAAGAAATTTCTAATGTGGGGAAGTTTACTTGGTGGGCTAGGAGTTGTCTTGGGTGCATTTGGCGCTCATACCCTTGAATCCTTGATAGACTCATCCGCCTTGGACAGCTTTCAAACGGCTGTTCGCTATCAATTAATTCATGCCTTATTGTTGTTATTTCTGTCCCAAAACGATATACTAGCTGACAAACTACTTTTCCGAATTATAACCTTTGGAATTTTTTTATTTTCATTTTCCATCTACCTTCTTTCTTTAAGAGAACTTTTAAGAATAGAAGCGATTAAATATTTAGGACCCATCACACCGATTGGTGGGACACTTCTAATCATTGCTTGGGGAATCATTTTCTGGAGGTCAGCAAAATCTAAGAATCTCTGATGTGCGGCATTGTTGGGATATCTTCAAGAACAGCTATAGATGATCAATTGTGGCGGCAATTAAAAAATGCGTGTAACTCACTTCGATTTCGCGGACCTGATCATGAAGGAATATTAA
>PAVT01000060.1 GCA_002713165.1 Verrucomicrobiota bacterium | reverse complement strand
TCTCAGTTCCGCTGCGCTCCACTTCAACCAAGAAGCTTTATTAAATGAAAATAAATTATAATTTAGAACCGTACTAAAAATGGGGAGCTTACACAATAAGAGATATTACCTTATCAAATCCTTTCGTATCTATTTTATACAAATCAAATAGATTATTTTTTCTTTCAGAAGAAAAATAATGAACACCGATTCCATTCAAAATATCATCTTTAGTATAATAAATTAAGCCATATATTACTTTTGAAGATTGTTCTGTATTGAAAGTTAGGTTGTTCAAATTTTTCCCATCTACGACTCTTGAAAATACTTTCAAATCATTAATTATTAATTGATCGACATGAGTTAATTCGGTCTGTTCAAAAACATCCTTGTAACTTATCAAATTAGGAATAGCACTTTCAATTGATATTGAGTGTGAATTATTTGTGTTTTCATCATGTTGTACGAAGGAATCCTTTTCACAACTAGCTATAATTGTGCTAATTAAACATAGTAGTAAAATTTCTTTTATTAAACTTCTCATTTTCTTTTGTTTATGTTAATATTTCATTGAATTGATTAGTCTAATATATGTCATATAATGTCTAATTTAGACTTTAAAATAATTCAATGGAAGTCGGTCAGAATATTCGAAAAATCAGAGAGTTAAAAGGCTATACCCAAGAATATTTAGCAAAAGAATTGGAAATAAGCCAACGCAATTACAGCAGAATAGAAAATAATGAGCTGGAACTTAATCTAAATCGTTTGGAAAAGATCAGCAATATCTTGGATGTAAGCCCTCAACAAATCATGGGTTTTGATGAGCGCTTTATTTTCAAGAACAAAGGAGATGCTTTTGGCATGAATCAAAATTATTATGCTTATTCTGAAAAGGAAAGAGAACAATATGAAAATCAGATTAAACACTTAAGTGAAGAAATTACGTTTCTACGTAAGCAATTGGAGCATACTTTAAAACGTTAACTAACGAAAAGCATTCTCCCCAGTTATATCCATACCAGTAATGAGTAAATGTATGTCATGCGTACCTTCATAGGTAATTACTGACTCTAAATTCATCATGTGGCGCATAATAGGATATTCTCCTGTAATGCCCATGCCTCCATGGATTTGCCGTGCTTCACGTGCAATTTTCAAGGCCATGTCCACATTGTTGCGCTTGGCCATAGAAATTTGTTGGGTGGTGGCTTTGCCTTCATTTTTCAATTGGCCCAACCGCATGGCTAGCAATTGCGCTTTAGTAATCTCAGTAATCATCTCTGCCAATTTCTTCTGCACCAATTGGAAGGAAGCAATCGGCTGATCAAATTGAATGCGTTCTTTGGAGTAACGTAAAGCAGAATCATAACAATCCATGGCTGCACCAATGGCCCCCCAAGCAATGCCAAAACGAGCAGAATCCAAACAACCCAAAGGTGCTCCCAAACCTGATTTATTCGGCAAAAGATTTTCTTTTGGAACTTTCACATTGTCAAACACCAATTCTCCTGTTCTTGATGCTCTAAGTGACCATTTCCCATGTGTTTCAGGAGTGGTAAAGCCATCCATGCCTCTTTCAACCACCAAACCGTGTATTCTCCCCTCTTCGTTTTTTGCCCATACTACTGCTACATTACATATAGGAGCATTCGTAATCCACATCTTTGCCCCATTCAGCACATAATGGTCTCCAGCATCTTTAAAGTTGGTGATCATACCACCTGGATTGGAACCATAATCTGGTTCCGTCAACCCAAAAGATCCAACCCATTCTCCAGAAGCAAGCTTTGGCAAGTATTTGTTGCGCTGATCTTCATTTCCATATTGATAAATGGGATACATCACCAATGAACTCTGGACTGAAGCAGCTGAACGAATGCCAGAGTCGCCTCGCTCCAATTCTTGCATGATTAATCCGTAGGAAATTTGATCCAATCCAGCCCCCCCATATTCAGTAGGAATGTAGGGTCCAAACCCTCCCAATTCTGCAATTCCTTTGTTCAATTCAATGGGATAATCTGCTTTTTGAGCATATTCTTCTATGATTGGACTCACCTCTTGCTTTACCCATGACCTTACGGTTTCACGTATTAGCTTATGCTCTTCGGTGAGCAAATCGTCAATGTTGTAATAATCGGGGGCTTGAAATCGATCTGTAGACATCTGAATATTTTTTTCGCAAAATTAGGTATAAAAGAAACCAACCATTGCCGAATGAGTTCATGTGTATTGGATATTTTTGAGGAGTCAATGAACAATTTACTAAGGTCGGATATTGAACACTCATCGAA
Source organism: Verrucomicrobiota bacterium (assembly GCA_002713165.1). GTDB lineage: Bacteria > Bacteroidota > Bacteroidia > Flavobacteriales_E > Vicingaceae > PAVT01. The sequence continues at coordinate 16,769 of PAVT01000060.1, read as the reverse complement.
TTGGGTGGTAAACATTAGAGATAGCACAAAAGAGGTGCTGTCTTTCCATGAGAAGGTAGAATTCAGCACAACAGCCTTGGCAAATAAGGCTGCCAATCAGAAATACTTTCGGCCTACCGAAAAGCAGCAGTCCTTTCCTGATGTGCTCTTATTTTTCATTTTGTTTGGCTGCCTATCCATTGCTTATGTGAGTGCTTTTCATCGAAAAAGGTTCAAAATGTTGACTCAAACAGCCGTGAACTGGAAATTGTCAAAACAAATTATCCGTTACGAAAAGGTTTACAGTCACCCAGTAAACATCGCATTGAATTTAAATTTCTTGATCAGTGTTTCTTTGTTCTTTGGACTTAGCTATTATTACCTCATCCCACAAGTCTTCTCCTTCAATGCCCACTTTTTTGTTTTTCTCTTAGGCATCATCATCTATCTTATGTCAAAGTTGTTTTTGTACAAATTCACCGCTTGGCTTTGGAAAAGGGAGGAAGTGATGGAAGAGTATATATTCCAAACCAATCTCTTTAATAAATACCTTGGTGTCATATATCTATTATTGACGGCTTTGTTGCTTTATTCAAACATCAATTCTGAAGTGCTTATAAATACAGGTTTCGTTTTCCTTTTTTTACTTCTATGCATTCAATTGATCAGAGGCGTTATCATAGGCAAGCAAAGCGATGGAAATTTGTTATTGATTATTTTGTATCTTTGCACCCTCGAAATTTTACCTTGGTTATTTATAGGTAAATGGATTGATAACCAACTCTAAAGAAGAGTTCTACTACTTACTAATTTAAACACTTCTGCTTTGAAAGTTAAAACAATCTTAGTATCACAGCCAGAACCTGAAACAGAAAAATCTCCTTATTTTGATCTTTCTGACAATTGTAAAGTAAAGGTTGATTTTAGACCTTTTATACATGTTGAAGGCATAGGATCTAAAGAATTCCGTCAACAAAAAGTAAACATTCAAGATTTTGGTGCTGTCATCTTCACAAGTCGTAACGCTGTTGACCATTTTTTTAGAATTGCCGAAGAAGTAAGGTTTCAGGTTCCAGATACTTTAAAATATTTCTGCATCTCAGAATCGACTGCCTACTATCTACAAAAATATGTGGTGTACAGAAAAAGAAAGATTTTCCATGGCAGACAGCGTATCGACGATCTACTGCCTTTGATTAAGAAGCACAAAGCCGAGAAATTTCTTTTGCCATGCTCTGATATTTTGAAACAAGAAATTCCAGACACTTTGGAAAAGAATGGAATCGAGTTTGACAAAGCGATGCTATACCGCACAGTGTGCAGCGATCTTTCTGATTTAGAAAATGTCAATTACGATGTGTTGGTATTTTTCAGTCCGGCTGGCATTGCATCTTTGTATGAGAACTTTCCAAATTTCAAGCAAAACGACACACGCATTGCCGTTTTTGGAGCAACAACTGCTAAGGCTGCAGAGAAGGCTGGTCTTAAAATAAACATTGCGGCTCCTAAACCAGAGGCTCCTTCAATGACCATGGCACTTGAACAATACATCAAAAAGCAAAATAAAAAATAGCTTTTTGACTAAATGAAAAAGAAAGCATTGGTGATATCATCAATGCTTTTTTTATTTTTATTCAATCCACTATGCAATTTCAACTCAATAAGACGGAAAGGCTTTACAAGAAAAGTGAAATTGACCATCTTTTCAAAAATGGGAAACGTCTCCATGAACCACCATTGACTGTCATCCATGCACTGCTTCCAGAGCAAGACAACTCAAGCAGAGTTAAATTTATGGTAGGTGTACCCAAAAAGAAATTCAAAAAAGCTGTTGATCGAAATCTTTACAGGCGACGAATTCGAGAAGCCTACCGTCTTCATAGAAACCCCTTGAAATCATGTTTAGGCGATCATAGCCATCCCTTGGGCTTGGTCTTCTTGTACAATGGAAATCAGGGAAACAATTACAAAGAAATTGAGGTTAAAATAATATTACTTTTACGACGTTTGGAGGACATCTATGCAGAGCATCATCGTTAAATTCTTTGTTTTTTTAATTCGAATTTATCAATATACTTTGTCCCCGTTTCTTGGAGCACATTGCAGGTATCAGCCTAGCTGCTCGGCATACAGCATTGAGGCGTTTAAATTGCATGGATTAATCAAAGGATGCTATTTAAGCATCAAACGAATATCTTCTTGTCATCCTTGGGGTGGCAGTGGTTATGACCCTGTACCAAAAAAATTCACAAATGAAAAAAGTTAAAATAGGATTGATCGGATTGCTGTTGAGCGGAAGCGTTTGGCTTTCGTATGGCTTCGCAGACAATTACTTCGAAATCTCAAAAAATCTCGACATTTTTAGCACCCTGATGCGCGAACTCAACACCTATTATGTTGATGAAACCAAACCAGGTGAATTGATGAAAACTGCCATTGATGGCATGCTGACTTCTCTTGATCCCTACACTAATTACATTCCAGAATCAAAAATTGAAGATTACAAATTCATGACAACGGGGCAATACGGTGGGATTGGAGCCTTGATACACAAAGACAGCAACTTGATTGTCATTTCAGAACCTTATGAAAATTTTCCAGCCTACAAGGCCGGCCTTAAAGCAGGTGACATCTTGATAGAAATTGACGATAAAAAAGTTGACGGCAAGAGCACGAGCGAGATTAGTGAGTTTTTAAAAGGACAGCCTGGAACTGAAGTTGATTTAAAAGTTAAAAATCCAATTGATGCCTCAACTAGAAAAGTTACAGTGGTGCGAGAAAAAATTAAAATCGATGATGTTCCTTACTACGGCATGCTGGATGATGAAATTGGATACATCAAATTGATCAGTTTTACCCAAACCTCGTCTCAATCATTCATAGAAGCACTGAAAGCGTTAAGAAAGGATAGCTTGAAAAGTTTAATTTTTGATTTGCGTGGCAATGGTGGCGGTTTGTTGATGGAAGCAGTGCACATCGTGAATACGGTAATTCCCCAAGGACAAATTGTGGTAGAGACCAAAGGAAAATTGAAAGAATGGGATGCCACTTATCGAACAGTGAATGAACCCATAGATACCAAAATACCGGTAGTTATTTTGGTGGATGAAAATTCTGCCTCAGCTTCTGAAATTGTTGCAGGCACCCTACAGGACTATGATCGCGCTGTGATCATGGGCCGAGAAACATTTGGTAAAGGATTGGTGCAACAAACTCGACCATTGAGTTACAATGCTCAATTAAAAGTTACTGTAGCAAAGTACTACATTCCAAGTGGCAGGTGTATTCAAAAATTGGACTACAGCCATAAAGACCTTAGTGGCAAAGCGAAAGAGATTCCGGACTCCTTGATAGGCGTTTTTAAAACGCTCAATAACAAACGCAAAGTATACGATGGAAAAGGAATCAAACCTGATGTTAACCTTGAACGCACTAAAGTGAGCAAACTTGCACTAACGCTAATGAGAAAACACCTCGTTTTTGATTATGCAACACTCTATGCTTCAAAAAATAAAAGCATCGAAGATGCAGGCAAATTTAAATTTAATGATGAGGACTATCAAGATTTTATTTCCTTTTTAGCGGACAAAGAGTATGAGTACCAAACCAAAAGTGAGCAGTTATTGAGCAAACTCAAAAAAACGGCCGAGAAAGAAAAGTACTACGAAGGTATACAGTCAGAATACGAAGCACTTGAAGCAAAAATAAAGCACGACAAACTCTCAGACTTGAATAAATTCAAGGATGAGATCAAAACACTGATCGAAAGTGAAATCGTCTCAAGATTTTACTTTCAAAAAGGACGTATAAAACAATCACTCACAAATGACTCCGAAATCGTCGAAGCCAAAAACCTTTTACATCAAATGAAACGATACGATGGGATTTTGGCTGGCAACTATTCCGAAGAAGAGCACAACTAGATTGGCATTATTCGACTACATTCCTGAATCCTCACCTCTTAAAAAGTGGGTAACCCACCGCAATGCTTATTTGTTGGGGCTTGCAACAATTCTGTGCGGCTTGGCATGGTCGAACATTTTAATGAGCATTGGTCAATTGATTCTTGTTGGCAATTGGTTGGCAGAATTGGAATTTGAACAGAAGCGAAGAAGAGCAATCAATCAACCCATCCTTTTCTTGATGCTACTGTTTTTTGCCTTGCACCTTGTAGGCTTTGCATGGTCTGAAGATTTGGATTATGCTGTGAAGGATGCTACAGTAAAACTTCCGCTTCTTGTGCTGCCGCTGATCATAGGCACAACAAAGGTTCTTCGCAAAAAAGAATGGTATTTTCTATTTTCAGTATACATAATTACACTTACAGTTTTGAGTGTAATTAGCCTCTTAAAGTATTTGGGTTTAACCTCTAGCATAGTCATGGACAAAAGAGACCTTTCCATATACATATCTCATATTCGGTATGGCCTGAACATCTGCTTGGGAATTGTTTTTTTATTGTTTCAATCAGTCGATTTTGTCCCAAGAGTCAAAGGGATTCGACTGCTCCTGATTCTATGGTTTACCGCATGTCTTATTTTATTTCAATTTTATACGGCATTGTTAATTCTGCTCATTTTAGGGGTCTTTTTCTTCATCAGTGGCCTAATGAGCAAGAAAAAGTTAAGCTCACTTTTTATGGTGGTTTCTGCCTGTTTAACAATGGCGTTGATTGTTGGGTGCATACTCGTATTCAAGGTCTATCAAGATTACCATAAGCCAGTACCCCTAGATTACAACCAAGAAAGTTTCTTCCCAGCTCGCTCTGCAGGAGGAGAAGTTTATGGATGGAGAGGGAATATGTATGTGAAAGAAAATGGGGTGTATCTTAATCGATATGTCGCTTGGAACGAGCTAGAAGAATCGTGGAGCAAAAGGAGCAATTTGAGGTTTTGGAAAAAAGATTTAAAGGGGCAATCTTTAACAAAAACCTTACTAAGGTATATGTCATCTAAAGGTCTAAAAAAAGATTCTATGGGTGTAAGTCAATTAACCGATGAAGACATCACAGCCATTGAAAGAGGTGTGGCAAATGTGTATTACACCAAGCATTGGCCAATAGAAAATAGAATCCATCAAACATTTGATGAATTTGAAAAATACCGTGAGTCTGGCACAGCAAACAGTTTTTCCCTAGCCCTTCGACTGGTGTATTGGAAAGCTGCACTAGATATTATTCGAGAAGACGTCCTGTTCGGAAAAGGAACTGGAGATGTTAAACAGGCCTTTAAGAATTATTATAAAACCCAAAACATAGATCTAGAAGAAAGGTATCGAAGGCGAGCGCACAATCAGTATTTGAGCATTGGTGTTGCTTTCGGATTGCTTGGAATGGCATTCTTCATGGTGTATTTACTACTGCCGTTGACATCAATATTCAAGAAAAATAGGGTGTTCACTGCATTCTGGCTACTTGCTTGCTTGTCATTTCTTACAGAAGATACACTGGAAACTCAGGCTGGGGTCACCCTTTTCATCGTTTTTTGGAGCTTATTTAGCTTTGCGTTAAACCCATTCTATTTCAGGTCTTCATAATGACGCAATGTGTTTGCGGCCATCTCGGATTTAGTAAAAGGGAGCAAAGATTGGCGTCCACTTTCTGAAAGTTGTTTTCGCAGTCCTTTATTGTCTTTCAGCCTAGCAAGGCAATCTACCAAGGATTGAACATCACCTACATCACACAGTAGACCATTTTGTTCATTTTTTATAATCTCAGGAATTCCCCCTGCCCGAGTAGCAACTACTGGCACCTTAGCTGCCAATGCATCTAATATTGAGGTTCCAAGACCTTCGGTTTTTGAGGTTATGAGAAAAACATTTAACTCCCCTAATATATCAGGAACATCATTTCTAAAGCCAACAAAATGAATATTTTTACTGCACTTCAATTTCGAACTAAAGGATTTAATCTCATTTTCCATCGGTCCCTTGCCAATGATCACAAAATGTGCATTTTCATTGTTCAGTATGAAGCGATCAGCCACAGCCAAAAAGGTAAAATAATCCTTATGATCCGCTAAAGCAGAAGTATTTCCAACAATAAAAGCGTCCGATGAAAGTCCAAGTTCCCGCCGAAGTTTAGGATGAGGAGAACTAAATTTTTCAATGTTAATTCCGTCGTAAACAAGATAAAGCTTTTGATGGTTCACAATCCCTTTGGCAGTTATAGAACGGATTGCTTCACTTACACAAAGAATCTTCTTTACTGAATTGTGGTTGTATTTAAGTTTTGACAACCAATTCTTTTGAATAGGAAAGTCTACTCTTCTGCTGACAATTAAGGGAGTTTTATTCCCAAAGAACAAGGCAGAGATAAATGCGTGCGTATGCGCATGCGCATCATGGCTATGCATACACGTGTACTTCTCATTTTTGCACAATTGCGACAACTTCTTAGCAATGCGAAGATTAACACCTCCCTTCTTTCGCACTGACAAAAAAGGTATTTGAAAGTGTTGGCAAAATTCTTCGATTGCTGAACCTCTCGAACAAAGCACGAACAATTCGATACGATCTTTCAATTCCTCCAACAAGTAAGCTAGTTGTTGCTCCCCTCCTCTCCAACTCATTGCAGTTGATATTTGCAAGACTCTCAATTTCATCATTCGATTGATTTACCTTCTTGGAGTTTGTACAACTTTTTATACTTTAAATAACTAGCATAAGCAGAACGCTTACTAATGATCCAACCAAAACGCCCATCTAAAATGCCCTTTTGTAAAAAGAAGCCTTTAATAAATCTTGCGGCAGGCTTGTATACACATTTCAATAGTGATGATTTCTTCCTTTTTTGGTAAAGCACTTTTGCTCCGATGCTTGTAAACTTATGAATTTGCTGCATGTGTTCTTCAAGTGTATAAAAAGAATAGTGTAAAATATTTCCTTCTAAATGGGCAGTTTTACTATCTGAAAGCATTATAATTTTATCGTGAGGGTTGTCTCCTCCCCATTCAGCTTTTCTTCTGTCAAATAAGCGCAATTTAACATCTGGATACCATCCTGAATGTTTGATCCATTGACCGCAAAAATTGGTCAATCGATTCATGCTATAGCCATCAAATTGCCAATTTTTTTTCACTTTAATGATCGCATTTTTCAGCTTATCATCCAGGGCCTCATCAGCATCAAGAGAAAGGATATACTCAAACTGTGCTTGATCCTTCGCCCAATTTTTTTGTTCTATGTGTCCTTGGAACTCATGCTCTATAAACTGTGATCCTGCAGCGATGCAAATGGTTTTTGTATTATCGGTTGAATAAGAATCAACAACGATTATTTCATCTGCAATTCCGCTTAAAGAACTCAAACACCTCTCAATGTTCCGCTCTTCGTTGTAGGTAATGATAACGGCTGAAAGCTTAATCTCCATAGTGCAAATTAACACTTAATCATGCACATCTCCCATTCCCATCAATCTTCCTAATTCACGTACTTTTATACAAATTTAATGCATGTCAAAACTCTTTATTGTGCCTACCCCAGTTGGCAACTTGGCCGACATGACATACCGCAGCGTGGAAACACTGCAGGAAGTAGACTTCATTCTTTGCGAGGACACTAGAGTCAGTGGAAAACTACTGAAACATTATAATATCAATAAACCTTTAAAATCATACCATCAGCACAATGAGCACAGAGTTGTGGATTCATTGGTAGAACGGATTAAACATGGAGAAAAGACAGCATTGATTACAGATGCCGGAACACCAGGCATCTCAGACCCAGCCTATTTAATTGTAAGTCGTTGTGTAGATGAAGGCATTGATGTTGACTGTCTTCCAGGTGCAACTGCATTTGTGCCTGCGCTGATCAATTCAGCCTTGCCGACTGAGCGATTTGTATTCGAAGGCTTCCTCCCACCAAAAAAGGGGCGACAAACAAGGCTGAAGGCACTCGCTGAGGAAAAACGAACCATGGTACTGTACGAATCCCCACACAAGTTATTAAAAACACTACAGCAACTCCAACAATATTTTGGAGAAGATCGACCTTGTGCCATATGTCGAGAAATTAGCAAGATGCATGAAGAGTGTATTCGAGGAAACCTAAAAAAAGTCGAAGAATATTATTTATCGCATACACTTAAGGGAGAAATTGTAATGGTAATTGCTGGAGCTGAAAAAAATAAGACCAACTAAACGTACTTTTACTTTCCTCAAGATCATTCCATGAAATATTTCCTATTGGTTAGCCTAGCAGTATTACTGAACGGCTGTTTGAACGACAAAACAACCTCCCAAAAAGACGAGCAAGAAATGGAAAAAGCACATTTGTACACCAATGCATTAATTGATGAGTCAAGTCCCTATCTTTTGCAACATGCGCACAATCCAGTCGATTGGATGCCTTGGGGTGAAGAAGCCTTGAACAAGGCCAAAGAGGAAAACAAACCCATCATTATTAGTATAGGTTATTCCGCCTGTCATTGGTGCCATGTCATGGAACATGAATCCTTCGAAGACACTTCTATTGCAAGATTGATGAACAAAAACTTTGTGTGCATTAAGGTAGATCGTGAAGAAAGACCCGACATTGATCAAGTATACATGAATGCAGTTCAGCTCATGACCGGCAGAGGAGGCTGGCCGTTGAATTGTTTTGCTACTCCTGATGGAAGACCATTCTATGGTGGCACCTATTTCCGAAAGGAAGATTGGAGAAACGTGCTTTTTCGCATTGACAAACTTTACCGCACGCAAATAGATGAGGTAGAAAAATATGCCAACCAACTTACCGAAGGTGTTAAATCTTCTGAATTGATCGAATTGAATACAGACGACACTGAATTCAACATTGACATGCTAACAAAAGGATTGACTCAATGGAAGAGCACATTTGATGATGAGTTCGGGGGTAACGATCGTGCACCAAAATTCCCAATGCCCAACAATTACGACTTCCTTTTGAACTATTATTATCACACAAAGGATCAAGAGGTCAAAAACCACTTAATGCTGAGCCTAGAAAAGATGGCTTATGGCGGCATCTATGATCATGTAGGAGGAGGTTTTGCCCGTTACTCTACTGACATGGAATGGAAAGTGCCTCATTTTGAAAAGATGCTTTACGACAATGCACAGTTGATCTCATTGTACGCAAGAGCATATCGCTTGGAGAAAAAAGACCTGTACAAAGAATTGGTCGCTGAAAGCATACAGTTTATCAAGGATGAATTAATGCATGAGAATGGTGCATTTTATTCTGCCCTAGATGCAGATTCCGAAGGAAAAGAGGGCAAATATTATGTATGGAGTGAAGAGGAACTAAAATTGATTTTAAAGGAAGATTTCGAATTGGCCAAAACGCATTTTAACGTCAATGACTATGGATTTTGGGAAGAAGAGAAATACATACTCATACGCAATGAAAGTGACGAAGAATTGGCATCAAAGGCCGATCTGAGCTTAGAAGAATATAAGACCAAAATAAAAAGCATTAAAGGCCAGCTCAAAAACGAAAGAGACAAAAGAATTCGCCCAGGCTTAGACGACAAATCATTGACCTCTTGGAATGCATTGACGATATTGGGACTTGTCGATGCTTACCTGAGTTTTGGGGAGAAGACCTACCTAGAACTCGCTGTAAAAAACGCAACCTTTATTGTTGAGCAGCAATTAAAAAGTGACGGTGGTTTATGGCATTCTTACAAAGATGGCAAGTCAAGCATCAATGGCTATTTGGAGGATTATTGCTTTACCACAGAAGCATTTATTGCGTTATACGAAGCCAGCCTAGATCAAAAGTGGTTGGACATCTCTCGAAAATTTGCAGATTACACTGTTTCCCACTTTTTCAATAAAGAGAGCGGCATGTTCTTTTTTACAAGTGACGAAGACCCTGCACTTATCGCCAGAAAGACAGAAGTAGCTGACAATGTAATTCCATCTTCTAACAGTTCTATGGCAAAGTCGTTGTTTAAGCTTGCCAAGTATTATGAAGTAAACACATATGACTCAATAAGCAAACAAATGCTTAGAAATATGACTGCTGAATTTGACAGCTATTTGCCTTCATATACCAACTGGGCAATTTTGTTAATGCAAGAAATAGGACCCTATTACGAAGTGGCTGTGTGTGGAGCTGAGGCTGTTGAGATAGTGCAAGAATTGCATGAATCATTTCATCCTGTAAAAATGATTGTCGGCAGTACACAAGAAGAAACAAATCTACCTCTCTTGGAATACAAATGGATAGAAGGTCAAACGACTATTTTTGTATGTGAGAATAAAGTTTGTCTGTTGCCGGTAATGAGTGCTAAAGATGCGATCAAGCAACTTCAGCAATAAATGAGAGGCTTTCTTTCCTTGCTTCTTTCTGCCGTAGTGCTTACTTCAACCGCACAGTCAATTTCTTATGAAGTGCCATGGCTGGATTATGATAATTTTTTTGAGACAAAGGACATCAAGCAAAAGTCAATTGAATCAATTACCTTTTTTAAAAACATAAAAAAGGATGGCAAGCCCTTGGGTAAGAGACAAAAAGTGTTAAAATATCTCTTCAATAAAGATGGTCTTCTAACAAAAAGCATTAAGTATTCATCGAATAAGCAAAAAATAGACAGTAATTTTTATCAATTTGAATACAATGAGATGAATGAACTTATTCGAAGAGATGAACACTTCGGGATTTTTCACTTTTGTTATCAATACCATTTTGAAAATGGTTTAAGAAAAAAAATGGTCAAGATTGACATGCGCCAAAACCCTCCAGACACCACCCTCATTAGACATTTCGAATACCTTACTGCTCATGACTACCAACTTGAGGTTATTAAAAACGAGCTCGGAATTGCTTTTCAAAAAAACAGAGTACTCTTCGATGAAAAAAAGAGAATAATAAAAAAACGCACCTCATATATGAGGAATGCTCAATTCAAGGAACAACTTTTCTATCACGAAAAGGAATTACTTCAACGAATCGATTTCAACTCATCTTACACCAATGAAAATAGAGTTCGATGGTTATTAAGCTATAAACAGAACGAACTGGATTTAATCCGCTGCTTTAGTGAAGGAATTCTCAACAGAAAATATGCGCTTATTTACGATGAATCTCAATTTTTAGAACACATTATTGAAAGAAATGTCCTGAATCATACCGTGACTGTGTATGATCTAGAAATTCGTCTTTTCAATCAAAATTGATAAGGCTAACTTCTATCTCTGTAAAGGTATAGTCAGCATAATTGCGCATCTGCTGTTGAACAAATTTGTTCCAATTAATTTGTTGTTTGATTACTTTGGAATAATTGGATTCATCATCATATTTATCTTGCATTTCACGATAGTCCTTTTTCCAAACTTCTTCAACAATTTCCTTTAATAGTTCTTTGTAATTCTTTTTAGTAAACTTGGCTTCCAATAATCTTTTAACGATAATGCGTCTATGTAGTTCTGCAATGTCGAAATGCAGCTGCTCATGTTGTAACAATAAATTGTTGTGCTGTTCAGGTTTAGACCAAGACTCATTCCTCAAAAAACATACTTGAATATTTACCGTCATTGATCCTTCACCATCTGAAAAGTAGCTATATGGAAGAGCAATGTTTGAGAGTGCTGCTACTTTTTTGTCAGAATTTGGTTGCGCTTGAAAATCTGTCCACTCCAATCTGTACCAATCACTCCAATAAATTCGATCAGCTATTTCGTTTTCCTCTTGTGAAAACAGGTATGGCGTTAAAAATATTAAAATCAAGAAGAATAAAATTCTCATTTTTCAAATATAGCTAAAGAAAGTATTGATTTTCAATCAAACATATTAAAGCATCCGAGAAGGCTTTGCTGCAACAAATTCTTTTAAATAAAAAGGCTCAAAATATGCTATGTCTTCAAAATCCTTCTTTTGGTACTTATCTTCGGCAAGTGTTAGCAAGAACTTTGCCGAAGTATCTTTTTCGTCTAAAAAAAAGGCATTGGGATGAATCAAAGTAGCTTTGCATTTGTCTGAACCATTGCCTAAAAAATATATTTGATGCTTGCTGAGCAATTCATTGTATGAATCTTTATCAATGATGTCCGCCGAAACCTTTTTTATGACGTTTAAGTCTTTATCATATATTGCACAATAGACTTCCATTCTTCGGGCATCAATCATAGGAGCTGCAAGTGCCTCCTTTGGAATTTCTTTAAATGCTCCATACGCAAGCGAGGTAAGAGAATTAACCCCAATCAATGGAATTCTTAAGGCCAAACAAAGTCCCTTTGCATAAGATACTCCTATGCGCAATCCTGTATACGAACCTGGGCCCTTGCCAACTGCGATCGCATCAATAGCTTGAAGATTGTATCCGTTTTCCTCGAGGATTTCATTGACAAATACGGCTAAATTCTCGGCATGAGAATAATCCCCTCCTTGCTCTTTTTCAACAATGAGCATGCCTGATTTTCCTAAGGCAACTGAGCAATTCTTCGTGGAGGTTTCAATGGCTAAAATCATCGAATTGTCACTCATCGTCCTTCTTGTAGAGTTTCTTTTTGTCCACGATTTCAATTTGAGTCCCATCCTCCAATTTTCGTGAAACAACAGTGTAGGGTGCTGTAACAACCTCTTTTCCTTCATCCAAACCGCTAACAATTTCGATGTACATAGTGTTCTGTATGCCAGTTTCTACCTCCACCATTTTTACAACATCTCCCTCCTTTACAAAGACAACTTCATTGAGCTTTTCTTCTTCATCCTCTTTCAATTCTTCCTTATTAGAAGCAGTGTCTTTCCGAGTAGTTACAGCTTGAATTGGAACTGTAATTACATCCCTTGCGGTGGTTGTTTGAATATCAACTGTCGCCGACATTCCTGGTCGAAATGGTGATTTCTGACTTCCATCTTCAATCAAATTCGCATAAGAAGATTGCAGCATTCGAATTTTTACATCAAAGTTGGTCACTTGATCTGCATTCATCCCACTAATATTGGCAGAATTCGCAATTTCAGTCACTACTCCTTTAAATTTTTCACCCAAATAGGCATCTACTTCAATCTCCGTTGTATCTCCTCGATCAACGCGAACAATGTCATTCTCATTGACCTCAACCGCAACTTCCATTACAGATAAGTCAGATACAGTCATAATTTCTGTTCCAGCCATCTGGGCTGTCCCTACAACACGTTCTCCTTGTTCTTTATTCATAGAAGTTATCGTTCCTGACATAGGAGAATAAATGGAAGTCCTTCCCAGATTTTCTCTGGCTTCACTTAAGGATGCTTCATTGCTTTTAACATTAAACATTGCAGCTTGGACAGATTCCTCCGCCGCATCTACATCTGATTTCGCAACCTCGAAGTTTGCTACAGCTTGATCATACTCTGCATCCGAAATAACTTTATCCTCATGCAACTTTTTACTTCGGTTAAAGGAAGCTTGAGCGTTTACAAATTGTGATTTTGACTGTTCTAGGCGAGCTTTAGCCCCAAGTAAATTTGCCTTGGAGGTATTCAATGCTGCCTCTACTCTACTCAAGGCAGATTCAACCAAGTCTGGATCTATCTTTAACAGAAGGTCACCTGCAGCTACTTGATCGCCTTCTTTTACTGCCATTTCAATGATCTCACCCGAAACGTCTGAACTAATGACAACCTCTGTTTCTGGCTGTATTTTGCCACTAGCCGCTACAGTTTCCACAATGGTTCGCTTTTCAGAAGCCTCAACATTGACCTTTATTGCTTTTCCAGAGGAACCGCCCTTAAGCACGGCAATTACCACCAATAAAATGACTAAGCCTCCGAGTATAAATATTAGTTTTTTTGACTTCATAATTCTTTATTAATTGCTGAATGTAATCGGTTTTCCTTGATAAAAGTCTAACACTTTAGTGCTAAAGATGTAATTGAATTTTGCCTGCAATAGTTCAGACTCTGCATTGTTTAATCTATTCTTTTCGGTGTTGAACTCAAAGGAATTGAGCAAGCCTACATTATATCGTTCTTGGGTGTATTTGAAAGATGTATTCAATGCATCTACTGACTTCTCAGCCGCTCTATATCGTTTTAATGCTGCTACAGCATCGTTGTGCGCAGATTCAATGTTTTGACGCAATACTAATTTTGCGTTTTCAAGATTTAGCTCTGCGCTTTGCAATTGTAATTTAGCGCGTTGAACACTTGTGCGCACCGCCATTCCATTGAAAAGGGGAATGTTTAAGTTAAACCCAACAGAATGGTTACGATTTTCCACAAGCTGATCCCCAAAATTTTTATTTCTCATGATAGTAGACCGCATGAAGCTCAAAACAGTATCTCCACCAGTAGTGATTTCTCCATTTGGAAAAAAGCCTAGATTGTTAAATCCAACCAACTCTCGATTAGCACCAGAATATCCAGTGCCGATTGATCCCCTAAGGGTTAAGGTAGGCATATAGCCTCCACGAGATAGTCTTTTAGACATTTCAGCACTGTACAAATTGTATTCTGCACTTTTTACCTCAGGCATAATTTCAACAGCAGTAGCATAAAGTGCTGATGTACTCAACAAATCTGCCACTCCCTGAAATGAACTTAAATCTGGATATACTATATCAAAATCGTCGGCATTTTCCAACCTTAGCAATTGAGCTAGGTTCAGTAGTGACAAGCCTAACTGGTTTTGTGCATTTATTTTTTGCAATTCTTCAGTTGCATACTGAGCCTCAATGTCCCGTAAGGCTCCTTCAGGTAAACTACCTGCTTTTACTTGTTTGTCGATTCGATCAATTTGAATTGAAGTTACACTAAGCTGATTTTCAGTATTTTTTAACAATTCTTGATTAAACAATATTTGCAAGTAAGCATTTACAATATTCAACGAAATGTCATTTTTAATTCGCTCAAGATCAAACTTAGAAGCCTCCAACAATGCTTGGTCTCTTTTTATGGAATTGATGTTTTGAAAGCCGTCAAATACCGTAAATGATGAAGAAAGAGAGAATGAATTTGACCTTACTTGCGAGGTAGCAAATGAGTTCGTAAAAGGGTCAATGGTTTGACCAAAATTGTACACATGACTAGCAAAACCATTCAATGTTGGCAACACCCTGTATTTCGAACCTTTTAAATTTTCATTGGCAATCTCTTGACTTATCTCATTTTGCTGGACTTGAATGTTGTTCTCAAGGGCATAAGAAATGCACTCTTCAAGATTCCATACTTTTTGCTGAGCTAAAAGGCTTTGTTCTGAAGCCACAAAGACCATTAAAATGAAAACACCCAATAATTTTGGAACAGTAGTAAAATTCATTTTCGCTTATTTGATTGCTAAAAGTAGGACTATTTAAAAAGATAATTGTGTTGCTATTATCGTCGGCAATACAGCGGGTTAAATGGCAATTTACAACGAAAAACAGCTATAAATACCTCCGTTCGATAAGAATACTTAAAGCTTCTACCAGTTCATTATCATCGTCCCAAGAATATCGAACTTTTAAATCTTCTAAAAAGAATTTTTTAGCTTCGTCATACGAATTCATTTCATCTAATTTTTGCATGACCTCTTTAAAGGTGCTAATGTCTCCTTCGAATAGTTCATTGGCATACAGGTAGCGTTCATTCAGCCCAATAGCAGCTAATAAATCATTGATTGGATGTTTCTCTAACCTAGCACTGACAGATTTATCTTGTTCATCTGTATACACTTCATTCACATCTGGCTTACCAGTGATCTCTATTTTTTCCTCGATTTCCTCTAAGCTCATAATGCTCTTATTTTGTACTTCTGCAGTTAAATCTTCCTCAATCTCTTGAGGTTCTTCCTCACGAGTAGAGCTTAAACCTCCATGTTCAATTCCCCCATCCTCCTTCGATGACATTGGATTATCCTCGCCAGCTTCGTTTGAAAGGCTTATAAATTCATCATTTCGTTGCATCTCCCCTTCTACAACTCCCTCTTCAAGGTGAGCATTGGCCTCTTCTTCCTGCTCAACAGAATACTCAGGCATTGCTGCTTCCATTTCTTCCTGAGTTTTTCTCAACACATGAAGATCATCAATGCCTAGTTCCTCTAGTTCTAACTTTTGATCTACTGCCGACATAAACTTTAAAATCAAGGCTTTTTCATGCAATTGATTGATTTTTGAGATAATGACACTCAACTCCAATAAATTCAAGAACTCGGACTTTTTCAATTGATCTGAATGGTCTTTAATGTTATCAATGAGATTGACCATCTCTTCTCTTTTCTTTTGTATATTCATTGATGTGATTCTACTTGATAAATAATAACTTTGTCGACTTAGTTTTCGTCCCTTATGTTTCTCGAAAATACTATTAATTCTAAAAAACGCAAAGGTTGGATCGAGGTGATCTGTGGCTCTATGTTTTCGGGTAAAACAGAGGAGTTGATTCGTCGATTAAAACGTGCGAAGATTGCTCAGCAAAAGGTTGAAATCTTTAAGCCTGAGGTGGATCGTCGTTATGATGACGAAGCAGTTGTTTCTCATGATGAAAACCAAATTCATTCCACTCCAGTACCAGCTTCAGCGAACATTCCATTACTTGTGAATGATGAAGATGTTATTGGTATTGATGAAGCACAGTTTTTCGATCAAGAATTGGTGGGCGTATGCAACCAATTAGCCAATCAAGGAATGCGTGTAATCGTTGCTGGCTTAGATATGGACTTTCAAGGCAAACCTTTTGGACCGATTCCCGCTTTATTGGCCACAGCTGAATATGTAACAAAAGTGCATGCCATCTGTGTTAAATGTGGCAATCTTGCCAATCATTCGCACAGGATTAATCACAATGAGGAGTTGGTAATGTTAGGAGAAACGGATAGCTATGAACCACTTTGTAGAAGTTGTTTTTACCAAATAGAAGAGGTT
>PAVT01000059.1 GCA_002713165.1 Verrucomicrobiota bacterium | reverse complement strand
TGGCATCTTTTGCGAAGAATGGAGAAGCAAAGGTGTACCTTTTCTCAACCGGGCTTGGAGAGGCTGAGAGCAATTTGACTAAGCATGCACTTTTCGTCCCTATTTTTTATAACATGGCTATTCAATCCAATCCTGTTGAAAGCATCGCTTATTTTTTCAACACCACCAACATTAATCTAAAAGGAATTAAACAAAGTGAAAATGCTGTACATGTCGTTGGCAATGGATTGGATGTTATTCCGCAACAACGATTCATCAATAACCGGCTGCAGCTCCAAATAGGCAATGTTGTGCTAAAAGCAGGACATTATGACATCCAACGTGATGGTAAATTGTTGACTAAAATTGGATTGAATTACGATAGATCTGAGTCTGATTTAAGCAATTATACCAATGAAGAGTTAAAGGAAACGGCTAAAATATATGAAATCAATTTAAAGGTAATCGACGAAGAGCTAGAATTGATGAAAACGATCATCCAGGCAGAGGAAAAAGGACTAGCCTTATGGAAATATTTTATAGTATTAGCTTTATTGTTTTTTGGAGCTGAAATCCTTTTGTTAAGACTCATGCCTTAAGTTAAAAAATTATGGAAATACTTATCAAACAAGCAGAAATTATCGACTCTCGCAGCTCGTATAATGGTCAAATAAAAGATGTATTGATCCTAAATGGCAAAGTATCAAAGATTGAGGAAAACATAGAGGCTCCAGAGGCTATAATGATTAGTTTGAAAGGATTACAACTTTCACCTGGATGGATAGACTTGTATGCAGATTTTCAAGATCCAGGATTTGAACAAAAGGAAGACATTGAAAGTGGCTTGTCAGCAGCCGCTGCGGGTGGCTTTACCGCCGTTTGTGTAGCGAGTACAACACAACCTGAAAGAGACAGTAAAGGGCAAGTAGAATACCTTTTGAATCGTTCAAAAAGTCATTTGGTAAACTGTCTTCCATATGCCTGTGTTTCAAAAGAAGCCAAAGGAAAGGAACTTGCTGAATTCTATGATCTGCACAAAGCAGGAGCAGTTGCTTATTCCGATAGCAAGCGATCTATTCAAAATCCCAACTTACTTAAAAATGCTTTGCTTTATGCTAAAAGCTTTGATGGACTTGTTGTCAATTTTCCCCATACCGCTGAAATGGCTGCAAAGGGAGTGATGAACGAAGGAAAAGTAAGCACAGCATTGGGCTTGAATGGAATGCCCGAGCTTGCTGAAAGTTTAATGGTGGAACGAGACATACACATCAATGAATATGTTGGTGGCAAATTGCATTTCAATACCATTAGTGCAGCACAGAGTATTGATTTGATCAAGAATGCCAAAGCAAATAAGCAGAATGTAAGCTGCGATGTAGCAAGCTACCAATTGCTCCTCGATGATACTAATTTGATTGAGTTTGATACGCGCTTCAAAACATTGCCCCCTCTTCGCTCCAAAGAAACGATTGAAAGGCTCATTGAAGGAATAAAATCAGGAACAATTGATGCCATTAGTTCAAATCATATCCCTGAAGATGTTGAAGCAAAGAAAAAGGAAATGGATCATGCCGCTTTTGGCATCATCAACTTGCAAACCGCTTTCGCAGCGGCATGGACGGCTTTAGAGGGCAAAGTAACGCTTACGAGATTGATTGACTTGCTCACTTATGGACCATCGAAGGTGCTCGGAATAGATAAACAATCTGTTGAAGAAGGCGCAATTGCTGACTTTACTCTGTTTGCATCAAGTCAAGACTTTACCTTAAAAGAGGAAATGGTAACTTCTAAATCATTTAATTCTCCTTTCATGAATAAGTCACTTAAAGGAAAAGTCGTGGGTGTAATTAAAGAACAACAGATGTTATTAAATGAGCCTATTCAATGATCATGTTCCCTTCCTTTGATCTTCCCCTTACTGAATGCTTCTTCGGTCTTCTTGTTTTCCTCTGCAATTGTCTCTAAATCTACTTTTTCACCCAATAATTCCAAATTCGGCTGACCTGCATTGATCCATGCGGTATACCAAATACTCCCCACCATGGTAATGGCTTTACGCATTCTAAGTTCCACCATCTTCTTCATACTTCGATCATACGCTAAAGCAAAGCCTTGTGAGTACTGTTTAACTGTCGATGCTCCTCTTTGCTCAAAAGCATACTTCTGATCTGTGGGGGTTTGTTGACTCACAAGTTTTTCCAAGAATAAAACAGAGTCTACAAACGAATGGCTCTCCTCTACTGCATTCCAAGCGGCATCTAAAGGACGATCAATATATTTAGCCTGCCCTACCAGATAATCATAGTCATCGGCCCTTAACTCAGGAATTCTAGATTCCCACAATCCATGAATCCCCCTCTGTCCTGTAAGTTGACCATTGTAATTTTCTGTGGTATGCAGGGGCACGTGTGCATCACCTATGTAATGACCGATTTCTGCAGACAGCCTCAATACGTCATTTGCATTGCCCTTTTCAAAAGAACTTGTCAACCAAATTGTCATAGAAGCAATGTGCCAAGGTACAATCCCATAAGCTATAAGGGTGTCTTCTGAATATTTTTCTACAGCATCTAACCACCTTCGGGGCATCAACTCAAAGGGGTTTTGTCCGTCTTTTGAATAGTGGTCAATGTCGATGTAATGTCGCGGAGCCTCTACCTCAGAGGCGTATCGACGCTTATCAGGATCCACAGAATGCGCAGTTATGAACTCAATGTTCTTTTTGTAAAAAGAAATCATCTCCGGAGGCAATGTAAAAACTGCCATACGGTTTATGCGTCTATGCCCAAAAAAGCCCCATGACGAATGGAGAAAGACAATCAGTCCTAGAGCTGCAAAAAGTTTAATTTGATTAGGCACGGTTGACGAACAAGGCATTTCCCTCAAAGATAGGGACTAAATCAATGGTGTTTTCTTGCAAACAATAATTGATGTCTCTTTCCAAATTCAGACGCTTTAGTCGATTTCTATGCGAAGAAGACGCTAAAAAAGCACTCAAATCATATTTTGCTAGACCATACAAATGCATGGCGGCAATTGATGAATCCGCTAAGCCTGTGTAGCGCGGATTATTACTTAAAGAATGAATCACTGCTCCAGCAAACAATGAGTCCTCAAGATTGTAACGATCTCGCCAACCGGCGCAAAGAAGGATCACATTCTTTTGAGCAGCTTCAAGAAAGCTACACACTGCTTTTAAATTGAGAAAAGAGCCAATGATAAGTTGATCTGCCGCCTTGGCGCGTTCAATAGCATTAGTACCATTAGTGGTTGTAAGTACAATCTTTTTCCCCTTAATCTCTTCACCCATATAGCTGAAGGGAGAATTGCCCATATCAAAGCCTTCTACTACCTCACCGTTGCGTTCTGCTGCTACCAAATAACCTTTCTCCTGATATTCTTTGGCTTCTTCGATGGTAGCAACTGGGATGATTTCCTTCACACCGTGCTGAAATGCAGTACATATTGCCGAGGTGGCACGGAAAACATCAATGACAACAACTACGCAATTTTTCGATTGGTAATACACCGGAAAAAGTGCTGGAGAATAACACACTTCAATCCTTAATTGATCTCCTATTTCAACGGTTTCCATTAACTAAACAAATGGGAGTTTAACAATCTCGGCTTTGATTTTTTTATTGCGAACAGCAATGAAAACTTCTCCACCAATTGCTGACAGCTCTTTTTTTACATACCCCATACCAATGCCTTGATTCAACATAGGCGAGTTGGTTCCTGAGGTCACAGTACCTATAGTATTATCTTCAGCGTCGAGAATGACATAGCCTTGCCTAGGGATTCCTCTTTCAAGGGTTTTAAAGGCGACCAATTTTCTTCTTGTTCCATCTTCTTTTTGCTTTTTGAGATATTCTGAGTCCACGAAATCTTTGGTGAATTTCGTGATCCACCCTAAACCCGCTTCTATGGGAGAAGTTGCGTCATCAATGTCATTACCGTAAAGACAAAATCCTTTTTCTAACCTTAAGGTGTCTCTAGCACCTAATCCTGCAGGTTTTATTCCTGAAGCTTTTCCTGCTTCCAAAATATCATTCCAAATTTCCTCTGCATGCTCATTGTCAAAATACAACTCAAAGCCTCCTGAGCCAGTATATCCTGTGGCAGAAACAATTACATTCTCTTTTCCTGCAAAAGTTCCTTTTTCAAAGGTATAGTACTTCATTTCTTCCAAATTAATGTCAGTCAGCTTCTTGAGTGCTGCGATGGCTTTAGGACCTTGAACTGCTAGCAGAGATGTTTTGTCCGAAATGTCAATCATTTCGGCGCCAAAAGTGTTGTGGCTTTTGATCCACTCCCAGTCCTTTTGGATATTTGAGGCATTCACAACAAGCATATAAGCATTGTCTTCAAGAAAATAAATCAACAAATCATCTACTATTCCACCTTTTCCATTCGGCATACAAGAATATTGCACCTTGCCTGAGGTCAATTTAGAGGCATCATTGCTGCTCACTTTTTGTATCAAATCAAACGCACCCTCTCCTCGAAGAATAAATTCTCCCATATGTGAAACATCGAACATTCCTACATCATTCCTCACGGCATGGTGCTCATCTAGCAATCCACTGTATTGCAGAGGCATGTTGTACCCAGCGAATGGGACCATCTTTGCTCCTAATTCCTCATGTACTTTACTTAAGGCTGTTTCTTTCATAATTACGTTCTTATAACATCATTAAAGTTCTGCAGATAAACATTCTCATAAGCTTGAACTGAGTATTTAACAATAACTGTTTTTCTTGCTGCACGGCTCAGTTTTTTACGAAGCTCAATATTTTCAACGAGCAAAGATAACTTTCTGTACCAATCATCGTCATTTTTAGCCAAAAATCCATTGACACCATCTTGAATAATCTCACAATTGACGCCTACAGGAGAGACTACAGGCACCGTTTGCAGTGACATATATTGCAAAGCTTTAAATCCACATTTTCCATTGCTCCACTGGTCATCCGTCAGTGGCATCACACCGATATCTATTTCAGACAATTGCAAAATCTCATCTTCTAAGGACCAAGAACATTGTTGTACATCCACGCCTTCAACGTTCCAGGGATAGTCACTGATTACCTTAAAGCATATCTTTTCACCAAATTTTTCTTTCAATCGTTTAAACACTCTTGTCAAAGAGTCTAAGTATTTGACAGTTGTTTGCGTACCTGTCCAACCGATGCAAACAACCTCATTGCTAAACTTTCGTTGAGCAGTATGGTAGTTTGTGTCAATCGTCGTAGGTATCACCCTCACACTTTGATTGTACTTTTTCGCATAAGCTGCGAGGTAATTGTTACCAGCAAAGACTAAATCTGAAATTTGAATGATTTCAGAGGTCTTCGCGGGATTTTTAAGTTTTTGTAATTTTTTATTTCCAAGTGAAACATTAGGTAACCAAATAGCATCGTCAAAGTCAAAAATTACTTTCGCCCTACTTTTTGAAAATGCACGTTCAAATCGAGAAGAACCAGTCAGTAAAGCTTCTCTGAATATAAAAATGATGTCAAATTCATTGGCTCTTGCAACATCTCTAGACCTTATTTTCCAAGCTTTTCTTGCCAATTTTGCCTTTTGAAAATATTTTCCTTTTTGATAGAGGATTTTATCGTCCGTTTCCGATATGATGTTTGAAAGCTCCCAGTCGAAACCATTTTCTTTAAGATGTCCTAGGTATTGCTCAAAACGAAAACGTTGACCTGGAGAACGTTCTAATCGGTGATTGGCGATGAACAATACCTTAGGCATCGATTGCTTTTTTTTGTGCCACTACATGCCAATATGGTTCTCCTTCGGAGAAGATGATGTTTTTCATATTTGCCGACTTTAACATTTCTTCTATTTCATGCCGCTTAAACCTTTGTTCCAAGGGTGTTCCAAAACGATCCAAAGCATCATTCCTGATGATGTTCCAACTTTTGTTTCTGTAGTAAGCCAAAGGAACTTTTAAATATGCATTTCCCGGAATGAGGGCTTTTGTCAATTTACCAACATATATAAAAGGTAGGTAAATAAATACAGCCAACAAATCACAAATGAGGTGTTTAAGGCTTTTGGGCATCTTAGAGACAACTGTGCGAAAGAGTCCACTCAACCTAAAGATGATTTTAAACAAAAAGCCACGATTGTCCAATGCATAGTATAAGTATATGAGGGCATATCCATTCGGCTTTAATTTTTTTAGTGCGGTTTTAATTGCTTGAGCTGTGTCTGGAATATGGTGCAGAACCCCTAAGGACATTACAAAATCAAAGCTTCTATCTGGAAAAGGTAAACTATCAACACTTGCTTGAGTAAATCGAACATTTTCCAGATCATTCCAAACATGAGCAGCTTGAAAAACAGCATCGCTTGGGTCAACAGCCTCGATAAAGCCTGCTCTAGGGGCAATGTATTTGGTCCATCTTCCCGATCCACATCCAAGATCCAAAACAGTACTTTCTTTGTTTAACATTTTAGGGCTGACAATGTCAAAATACTGATCACCAGCTCCTTGAATATCAGCTTCACTGAATGCATTAAATTTTAACCATTCATCTCCAAAAGATTCTACTGTTTCTTGATCAATATTGCCATCTACTATATCAAATGAGGCCACAGTTTTCTTCCCAATCTTTTTATTGCTTATGGGTGCGCTTCGAAAAGGGATCTCAGTCATAGAGCACAAAAAAACTAAAGTTTTTGATACACTTCTGCGTATTTTCCTATGGCATGCTCCAATGCAAAACGTTTCATCGCCTCTTCGCGCACCTCTTCCTTGCTTTTATTGAAAGTAATCAGCTTACTCACAGCATTTTCTAAGGACTCATTGTCATATCCTTCAATCAATACACCTGTGCCGCTTTCCAGAAGAATCCGATCAGTATCCCCTAAGCCTTCATTTGCCACTATGGGCAAACCCATTCCCATCACTTCTGCTTGCTTTGTGGGTGAAACGGCCTTGCCAGAAAAAGAGGTAACTATAAAAAAAATAGAGGCATCTGCCAATGCGATATAATGGGGAATGTTTTGATAATTAGACGAAGTTATGATGAGGTGCTCCCTAGAAATGTTCAGATCGTCACAACTATCCGTAATTTGTGTTGGATCACTTTTAGTGACGAATAAAAATTTACAGTTGGACATTTCTTGTTGAAGAAACTTGAAAAACCGCAGCATATCTTTAAGTCGATACCGTGTACCTAATGAACCAATGTAAGTAAGTACATACGTATCTTTATCAATACCCAAAGAATCCCTTAATTTATCTAATTCATTTTCAGGAATACGCCTTGGGTCAAAATGATTTAAGTCTGCAGCACATGGAATGACTTGGAAGTTGTTTTTGGTGTTAAAGTGCTTATATATAAACTCTTTCCCGTTTTCAGTTAAACTAATGATGTAATCTGACACTTCGAACAATTGTCTTTCCTTTTTCTTGAAAAATCGGTACAAATAATTGTATATAGGATGTTTTAGATTCCATAATTTACCCTCTATCCGCTCATCTGCCCAAAACCCTCGCATGTCAAAAATTAACTTGTTTCCGAATTTGAGCTTTAAGGCATGTCCTATCATGGCAGGCATAACGGAACGACAATGCACTACATCAAACTGGTATTTTGCCATTAATTTGATGGCTTTGCGTTTTAATGCTGCATAGTTCATACAACTTGAAATCAAGGGCGGCCGATTTCGATAGTGAATAAACTCCCATTTTATTGAAGTATCTTGAAGTATTTGCTCGATGGTGGAACGATTTTGCTCCAAATTGATGGATTTTTCTGCACTCAGAAGCATAACATCATGTCCCAATCTACTCAATCCATTGAAGTAAGGAATAATTTGTGACTGGCCTAAAGGGTCTGTCAAGCCATCAATGCAGATAAATAAAATTTTTTTCACGAACTCGGCTTAATCATGCATAGTTAAAAGCGTTTCAAGCAATTGACATGACGATGCTTTTCTACTTTAGAACTATTGGCTCTCGATCACTAGACCAAGAAAATGCTTGCATTTTTTTATTGTTATTGGCCAACAAAACTACTTCTTTGCCATTCACAATAATCGTGCGCATATCGTTGACAACCCAGGGTGCATAAAACCCACTCTCTCTTGCTGTTATTGGCTTAAATCCTCCTTTCCCATCTCCTTTTAACCACAATCCAATTCCGGCATCATTTCTTGGTGTCTCAACTTCAGAACCGTGCATGTTTCCAGCGATAAGGACATCTAAATTTCCATCATTGTCATGATCATCAATCAATATGCTGTTAACACATGATATCTGTGCTTCATTCGGCAAACTATGAATTTGATAGGTACCGTCTCCCTTGTTTTCCATGTATGAAGATGCAAAATGCTTCGCATCATAGCGCAAGGCCATCTTTAGCTTATCTTCTCCATATACTTGATCAATTGTGGCGTCACCAAAGGCATTGTATGTTTTAAACTTCTTTTTGATGGAAGGCATTTGCTCAGAAGAACATTGCAATCCTCTTACAGGATAAGGCTTGCCTTGATTAAAGTAGCTCAGAACGATGTCCCATTTTCCATTGTCGTCAAAATCACTCGCATAAATCTGAAAAGGCTCTTCTTTAGTGCCCTGATATTTATAATTCAAACCTAGATTTCCTCCTAGAATGTCCAGATCACCGTCATTGTCCATATCTTCTATGGCAAGATCAAACCACCAACCGGTTGAATGTTCAAATCCATATTCTTTGGTTTTTTCTTCAAACTTCCCTTCTTTCTGGATGAAAATTTTAATTGGCATCCACTCTCCCCCAACAACTAAATCTAGCTGATTGTCCTGATTGAGATCAGCCCAAACTGCTGCACAGATCATTCCTGCACGTTCTAAATCTTTTGATTTAGCCCTAATCACATCCTTGAATTCACCGCCATTGTTCTCAAGCAGGTAGCTTTTAGGAGCAAATGGATATTTTCCAGGAATTTGTCTACCCCCAACAAAAACATCTATATCTCCATCAGCATCGTAATCTATTGCCTCTACAACCCCAGTACTTGTTTTCATTTCGGGCAAAGCATTGTTTGCTTTCACAAAATTCCCTTTGCCGTCATTGAGGTACAAGCGATCTTGCAGTGCAGGATCACCTTCATTGTATTCATTGCCTCCACTCGCTACAAACAGATCTTTATCTCCGTCAGAATCAGCATCAAAGAACGTTGCACCAAGGTCTTCAGATGCTGCATCTTTTACAAAATCTGGAACATTCAACTTATCAAACTGACCTCTGAAATTTTGCAAATAAAGTGCCGCTGAATGGCCCACCGATGCACCTACATAAAAATCTTCCAATGCATCTCCATTTACATCAGCTACTGCTAAACAAGGTCCAAATTCAGACATTTTATGAGGTAAAAGTACTTGCCGTTCAAAATCGTCAAATTCGTTTTCTATGTGTTGATGCTCAACTCCAAGTATAGATGTGTAATCAGCAAATAGCTTTTCTTGAGCATACTCTCTTAATTCTTGAAGAGTATTGGCCTCAACATAACTTAATTGTAAGCGTTGATTTGCTTCTACTCCTTCGACAATAGATTTCTTACCATCTGGCCAATGAACCTCTAATGATTCTATTCGCTCAATTTCACCCAGTCCAAAATGCAGAAGTGGTTCTACAGAAGATTGAAAGCCACGGCTTGGCATCATTTCTTGCCATTGTTCTTCTTGGTGGTGACGGATCACCACCTTACTGCCAAATGCAAATGGATTTAAATCGTCGCCCCTTAATTCTACTTGTAAATAATTTGAACTTGAACTCTGAACTGCTTGATTCTCGTATATAATAGCTTTTGCATCAAGATTGTTCAACACCAAATCTAAATCTCCATCTGCATCTAAGTCTCCATAGGCCACACCATTGGTAAAACCTTCAAAGTCCGTACCCCATTCCTTTATCCGTTTTTCAAAAGTCAGATCTCCTTTATTTCTGTAGGTGTGATTGCTGACAGGAAACACTGGCATATTGTCCAATACCTCAGTCAAGTTCTGCATGTTGATTTGCCCTTGCTGATTTTTCTTTTGAATCTTCTTCATGTAATCTTTGTCATTGATGCTCCTTCGCGTGCCGTTGCTGATAAAAAGGTCTTTCCATCCATCGTTGTCCATGTCAAACAAAAGTGCCGCCCAACTCCAATCAGTAGCATCCACACCGGCTAACTCTGCAACATCACTGAAGGTGCCGTTGCCATTGTTGATTTGCAAACAATTCCGCATAAATTGATAATGAAACCCACGATTTACGGCATCATAAAATACCTCTGGGTTCATGCTTGCCATATTGGTTTTCTGTTGCTTATTGTTTTCAGACATCATGTCCAATTGGATCAGATCCACCCATCCGTCATTGTTGATATCGGCAAAATCAGTTCCCATGCCAAATTGAGCGGTATGTTTTGTGTAAGATTTTAACTCATCTTTAAAAGTGCCATCCCCTTGATTAATGTACAAGAAATCTGGACTGATAAAATCATTGGAAACATAAACGTCTAGCCAACCGTCTTTATTAAAGTCGCTTACTGCAGTGCTTAAGGAAAGACCAAAATTTCGAACCCCAGCTTCATCAGTAACATCGGTAAAACCCTCTGTACCGTCATTCCTGAATAAGCGGTCTGTTTCATTGTCAGCCGGTGCTTTCATTTTGGCTTCATAATACATGTTAGGACTGCTGAATTTTGTCGGTGGATAATTGGCCAAATACATGTCCAAATCGCCATCTTTGTCGTAGTCGAAAAAACTTGATTGCACAGAAGGACCCGAATAATTAAGACCAAAATCTGCTGAGCGTTCTGTGAAAGTCAAATCACCGTTATTAATAAACAATTGGTTTTCTTTTTTGGGAAAACTTGCAGAGGCACAAATATATATGTCCAGGTATCCATCATTGTTTACATCAGCCATGTTTACACCAGTATACCAACGATTGTCTCCTTGTACCCCCGCTTTTGTGGTGATGTCCATAAACTCCATATTACCTTTATTCAGGTAAAGCTTATTGAAGACCATATTGCCTGTAAAATATATGTCCGGTAAACCGTCATTGTTGATGTCTCCAATAGAAACACCCCCCCCCATATACATGTAAGGAAAGGTGAAATAATTGAATTGGTTGCTTTCCGTGAGTTTGTTTTTAAAACTGACATGACTAAGGCTGTCGGGCAAACTCACAAATCCCATTTCTTGGGTGATTGCAGTTTTTTCCTTTGCTTTTTCTTCTGAAGAACACCCCGATATAAAAAGAATTAAAAATGCTCCTATTAAAAGTGAAAGTCTTTTTCTCATTTTAGCTTCGATTCATTGATGCCATAAAGGTAGTGGAATTGAGGTTATCTAGAAACTTGCACAAGAATGCGAATTGAACGTATCAAGCATTCAATAATTAAAAATCTACTATGGATTTGTTTTGAAATAATAAAAAACTTCAGATGAATTTAACTGAAGATCTTTATTGTATAAAGAAAGTACAAATTCATTTTCAAAATCACATCTTGCATTCATAAAAATGTCTTTTTTCTTTTTAGTAATAACTGGTCCTCCAATCGGTGTTTTAATGTAAACATGTGTATAATTCAATGTATCAGGAATGTTTTGATCATTGATCCTGATATCAATTGCTACAATATTGCAATTAATCTGTTCACTTTTTATAACTGAAATGTATGGAATGGAAGGTTCATTGTATGGATTTCCTCCAACAAACACATCTTTTAATTCATTGTCTTTGCTACAGGATATTAGAATCAAAAAGAAGATCAAAAACGAATAACATTTACAATTACTAAACATATAAGATCATTAAAAATTAAAACCTATGGTTAATTGTGCTGTTTGAAATTGTCTATCCGGTCCAATAAATAGCTTAGAAAGTTGTGGTTTCTCTGTATACTTAGGTTGTGTCATTTTTTTAGCTAATTTCCAGGTGAAATAATTGACGACTGTCGTTGCTGCAAGACCAATATATACCCCTTGCCAACTTTTATTTATATTATCAATTTCATTTTCGTATTTGAGTTTATTAAATTCAAAATCGAGCCTATTTGACTCAATATCACGAGGCCAAAATGAAGTTTCAGCATTAAACTTGTTTTCATTTGCTCTTTTTAAGAAGCTATCTGCTTTATCATTTGAATTTGAAATATCAGTAAATTCTCCCAAGGCAAAATATATGTATGCAGCCATAGGTCCATATTTAAGCGCAGATTTTTTGACATTATACAACAATTTATCGTTTCTGTACTTTTTGTATTCTTCTGTAAATGGCATTTTTATCCTAAAAGTCTTGATGTAGTTATTTCCTAATCTCACCAATTCTCTTGTTTTTTTTCGCTTTGGAGCCCAAGCAGTTATTACATGTTGTCCTGTATCTACTGTGACAATCTCACCGTATCTTACTTTTATTTGATCAACATAAATAATTGCTGTGGATGATTGTGTAATTACACGCAATCTTCCCTTTGATGAATCTTGACTTTCTTGAGAATAACAAAAAAATGAAACGAACAATAAACAAAAAGAAAAAATAAGATTTCTCATCATTGGTCCAAAATACAATTTATATTTCCAGAATAACTCAATATCATTTTGTGAGTTCAACTGATAAATGCAACACGAATAATTTAAACCGTTGCGGGACGTCCCGCAACGGTTTAAGACTAAATATTA
>PAVT01000058.1 GCA_002713165.1 Verrucomicrobiota bacterium | reverse complement strand
CGTGCGTATTCCTCTACACATGTTGCACTATAATGATTGGTCAACTCTTTCGATAGTGTTGTTTTACCAGAAGATTCAGGTCCAACAATGGCTATGCGCTTAGGAGAGTAGTCTATTTTTCCACTGGGAATACCCATAGATAGCTAAGATAGTGTAAAGTAAAAATAGGAGAGCAGTGAGTGGCAATGCTTTGTGCCAATACATTCCCACTGCAATGGCATCAACAATGATCCAAATGAGCCAATTTTCGATGTATTGTTTTACTATCATCCATGTAGCGATTACAGAAAAGGTAGTGGTAAAGGCATCTAAATAGGGCAAAGAAGCATCGCTGAAATGATTCGCAATTGCCCCTAAAAGCAGGGTGCACACAGATCCTGCTAAGAGTATTAAGAACAATGTTTTCTTTGCAATGCGTTGTGTTGGAATGTGTGTGTTGTTTTTTTGTTTTGACCACAATATCCATCCATAGACAGAGATAAATACATAATACAGGTTTATAAGAAGGTCAAAGTAGAGTTTAATGTTAAAAGTGATGTGGACATAGATACCAGAACTGATTAATCCAAACAGAAAACACCAACGGTTTCCATAAGTGGCAAGGATAAGGTAGATTACGGCAGAAATCACAGCAATGAGCTCTAGGTTTGACCAGTGAGAGAATGCTTCAGAAAAAGCCGTGAAAATTTCCAAGAGGATCAGTAATTGTGTGTTTTGATGGCTTTGATCTCTTGCATGAATTCGGGATCTTGTTCTACCGCAGTTCCAATAACGATGACGTCTGCACCCGCTTCAAAAGCCTTTGTCATGGCAGATTGATTGTTGATTCCGCCTCCTACAATGATTGGGTTTTGCGTGAATTCGCGTACTTTTTGAATCATTTCAAGGGGCACTGGATGTTGAGCGCCGCTGCCAGCATCCAAATAGGTGATAGCCATGCCCATGTACTCTCCTGCCAGTGCAGTGCTCGCAGCAATTTCGGCCTTGTCTGCAGGTATAGGATTTGAATTGCTGATGTATGAGGCGGTGGTTTGTTTCCCAGACTCTACAATCATGTATGCAGTGGGGATGACTTCCAAGTTTGTTTTTCTTAAATAGGGGGCAGCAACCACTTGTTGGCCTATAAGCATTTCTGGATTCCGACTAGAAAGCAATGAAAGAAATAAAATTCCATCCGCTTCAGGACTAATTTGCGAAGCACTGCCTGGAAATAAAAGGCATTTTAAATTGCAGTTTGACTTTATTGTATTGACTGTAGTGTTGAGGTCGCCCGAAGTCAATAGACTTCCCCCTACTAGCAAAAAATCGACATTGCATTTCTCTGCACTTTTGCACATCTCAATCAGGGCTGCTTCGTTCAATTTGTCAGGATCAATGAGAAGAGCGATTTGGGGCAATTTGTTGCTCGCCTTCTCTTTAATATTGTTTAATAAATTTTTATTCTTTGCCTGCATGATTAGAATACAATATTAAGAATTCACGACATATGCCAATATATAATCATCTAATTGAATCAGATGCAGCTTTACTTCTTTTCTTAGTTGCTCTGAAAAAATAACCCCCTCTACCTCAGTTACTTTACCACTTGGTCTAATTCGATTTATCTCAAAATTTTGCCGCAAAAAGTAATCTTGCTCACCGTGATATTTAAACATGGCTTCTTTAGCTGCCCAATATTTTGTCAACTCTACAGGATCCTCAATTTCTCGTTCATTTTCTCTTGTAGTAAGGAATTTGTGCTTTATCGCATTAATTTTTGGGCTCACCTTTTGAATGTCAACACCTGTCTTGTGTTTCTTTGAAAAAGATAAAGCAAGCATGTTTTGGGAATGGGAAATAGAAATATGCCCCATGTATCCAATTAATTGTGGCTTCCCATTGCTGTCATATCGAATGTCTACGGAGTCGTCAGTCATATTTTTGATGGCCACTCTTGTACTTAACCATTCAATCCTTCGTCTTTTGTTGTGAATACTATTCAACGGCTGCAGATCACATTTTTTGTTGACAATAAGTTCAAACAATTCCTCTTCATTGTTGTCTTTAATGTTTTTCAAGACAATTGAGTGGGTATCGCTGATGTGAAGAATCGTTTCTTGTTGCATTACGTCGAACTCCGGGAGTTGTCAAAGTAAAAAGGATAATTGGTAAATTTGCACCCCAAAAATAAATTAAAATTAATGAGTACAACTGTAGAGTATATCCCATACAAAGTAAAAGACATTTCCCTTGCTGAATGGGGAAGGAGAGAAATTACATTGGCTGAGGCTGAAATGCCTGGCTTAATGTCGCTGAGAGAAGAATACGGTCAAGAGAAACCATTGAAAGGAGCGCGCATTGCAGGGTGTTTGCACATGACGATTCAAACAGCTGTTTTGATAGAAACATTGGTAGAACTTGGTGCAGAGGTAACCTGGTCATCTTGCAACATTTTTTCAACGCAAGATCATGCTGCTGCGGCGATCGCTGCTGCTGGCATTCCAGTTTACGCTTGGAAAGGGATGACCGATGAAGAATTTGATTGGTGCATTGAGCAAACACTTTTCTTTGGAGAAGATAGAATGCCATTGAATATGATCCTAGACGATGGTGGTGATTTAACAAATATGGTGATTGACAACTATCCTGAGTTGGTAGAGGAGATTAAAGGCTTGTCAGAGGAAACTACTACAGGTGTTCATAGATTGTATGAAAGAGAAAAAAATGGAACACTTGTCATGCCAGCGATCAATGTGAATGATTCTGTTACAAAATCAAAATTTGACAATAAATACGGTTGTAAAGAATCGCTTGTAGACTCCATAAGAAGAGCTACAGACATTATGATGGCTGGAAAAGTTGCTGTTGTTGCAGGTTACGGGGACGTAGGAAAAGGTTCTGCTGCTTCTTTGTCAGGAGCAGGCGCTCGTGTTATAGTCACAGAGGTTGATCCTATCTGTGCTCTTCAAGCAGCCATGGATGGTTATGAAGTGAAAAAAATGATCAAAGCTGTCGAGGAAGTTGACATTGTTGTGACTGCTACTGGAAACAAGGACATTATTTCTGCTGAGCATTTCAAGAAAATGAAAGACAAAACCATTGTATGTAACATTGGTCATTTTGACAATGAAATTGATGTTGCTTTCTTGGAAAAAGAATATGGCAACACAAAAGAAGAAATTAAACCACAGGTGGATAAATACACCCTTGATGGCAATGACATTATTTTATTGGCACAAGGAAGGTTGGTAAATCTTGGGTGTGCCACTGGACACCCTTCTTTTGTCATGTCGAACTCTTTCACCAATCAAACATTGGCGCAAATTGAGTTATGGAACAACAGTGAGAAGTATGAAAATAAAGTATACACATTGCCAAAACACTTGGACGAGAAAGTAGCGAAATTGCACTTGGCTAAGATTGGCGTTGAATTGGAGGAGTTGCGCAAAGATCAAGCTGAATATATTGGCGTTAAGGTGGATGGTCCTTATAAACCAGACTATTACAGATATTAGTCAACAAATTGAATTCAAAAAAGCCGCTAGAAGCGGCTTTTTTTTTTAGTTAAATATTCTAAGGGTAGTTTGACTTGCGTCTAGACTCGTATTGTATTGCTTGAGTGGAATGCTTGCAGGAGGTCTGGCTACGCTGCCGTTCAACAAAAGAAAAGTAGAGCCACAGCAGTCGTCGGTGGCAGAGGTGCCAGCTGGATCTACGCTTACCAATGCACAACTGTTGGAGGGTTGAAAAGTACAGTGACGATCATAAGCTTTGATCGTATTGGCATCTAATCTATAAAGTATAATTCCTCTTGATCCTCCCGTTACATAAACCCACTCTCCAATGGTTTTTAATTTAATGAAGTCTGGATCGTTCAATTGAACGACAAAATCAACAGCAACCAAAGGAATGTTATTATTCTCAGTGCCATCTGAACATGTCGAATTTGTAAGGATGACCAATAAAATGACGGTCATTTGACAAATCTTACACGCCATTTTATTTATTTTCGCTTTTCTCACTATTCAAATCAATCATAAACAACAAAGTTAAGATGCATTTTAAAAGCATTTTCAGAACAGTAGGCATCATTTTATTTTTAAGCTGTGTCTTGGTGGTAGAAATTCCGGCTCAATCAGCTAAAAAAGTTGAAAAAACTGTAAAAAGGAGACAAGAACAATTAGACAAGCAGAAAGAAGGTAAGGCTGATCAGCAAAAAAAGGAAATGGAAGCGCTCAAAAAAAAGCACTTTGAGATGCAAACAAAAGACGTTCAAAAGAGGATGAAAAAAAGTCGAAAAACAGCCGAACGAAACAATAGAAATAAAAAGGGATTTTTCTTAACTCGGTGGTTTGGGAAAAGATAAATTTATGAAACACAACCAATTCACAGCTAGTAATTAGAGGAAGTTAAAAATTGTTATTCTTTTCATTAAATGTATATCTTTACGGCCCTGTAGTTTAGAACTGCAACGCAACAACATAAAATACTTATTATGCTACGAAAATTACTCTTTACGCTAACAATAGCGTTACTAAGTACAGCATCAATATTTGCACAATCTGGTCCAGGATCCATCAAAGGGACTATTACAGATGGCGGGAATAAGGAACCAGTTCCTTTCGCGAATGTGACCTTATTTAAAGGTTCTGAGCAAATCATGGGAACAACCACTGATTTCGATGGAAAATTTACCTTGAAACCGATACCTCCTGGTTCATATGATGTGCAAGTGTCTTATGTTGGATTCCAAACCAAAAGAATTGCAGGGGTAATCGTCAATTCAGATAAGATTACTCGGCAAAATGTTGCAATTACTCAAGGTGTAGAATTGAAGACAGTAGAAATCATTGAATTTAAAAAGCCATTGATTGAGTTGGACAAAACAACCTCCGAAACTACAGTAACAAGAGAAGAGATTCAAAAGATGGCTGTGCGATCAGTAAATGACATATCAAAAACTGCGGGCAATGGGGTTTTTGCGCGAGACAATGGTTCTGGTACATTAAACATTCGAGGACAAAGAGATGGAAGTAATGTGACTTTTATCGATGGTGTAAAAGTCATTGGGTCTACTAACTTGCCAAAATCTGCGATTGAGGAGGTTTCCGTTAAGACTGGAGGACTTTCTGCGCAGTATGGAGATGCTACAGGGGGAGTAAGAACAATTACAACGCGTGGAGGCATTAAAGAATATTTTGGTGGAGTAGATTTCTTGAGCTCAGGCTTTAGAAATGGAGAAAATGCTGTGGGTTTAGATAACTTCGGATTTAATCTGCTTGAATTTTCAGTTGGTGGACCTATCATTACTAGAAAAGATGAAGATGGAAAAGTCTTAGAGGCTCCTGTTGGATTCCTACTTACAGGACAACTAAGGACTCGTTTAAATCCAAGACCTGCAGCCACAACCTTAAGAAAACCAAAAGATGATGTCGAACGTGCAATTAGAGACAATCCGTACGTTTTTGACCCAATTACTCAAACCGCATTAAAAAGAACAGAATTATTAACCAATGAAGATTTTGAAGAGATTGACTTTTATTTAAATGGCGATGCAAGAAATGCTGCAATGAATGGAAAAATTGATATTAAAATCAACGATTTAAGTAATGTCGCATTAGGAGGAACCTTCAATTACAGCACATCCAACAACTATTCTCGAGGTAACTCTTTGTACAACTACGAGAACAATTCTGAAACTGAATTTCTAGATTTTAGAGTTTGGGGGCGTTATACACAGCGTTTTAAGAATGCTGAATTAGAAGAAGGGGAGGAGGATAGATCCGTTATTAAGAATGCCTTTTTTACTGTACAAGCAGATTTTTCTAGAAACTTTAGTGAGACCCAAGACAGAGTTCACAAGGACAACTTCTTTGATTATGGCTATGTGGGACAATTTGTTGCAAACACACGATTATCTTATGACAATAACAATTTTCGTCCCGTTACACTTCTCGACGGAAATGAATACAAAGGAAGATTCTTAACGGCTTTTGATGCGCCAATTTCAATTGATTATACACCTGGCGATCGTAATCCAATATTGGCAAATTACACACGTGATTTTTATACCTTCTTCCCTCGAGGAGATGATCGTTATTTAACACTTGAAAATGTCTCTGGCTTTGGTGGAATAATTAATGGGCGAGGGGTCTCAGGTGCTGTTTACAACATGTGGTCAGCACCCGGAACATACAGTAACGGTTATTCAAAGGGAGAAAATGATCAGATTCGTGTAACAGGTAGTGGTTCAGCAGACATTGGGGATCATGCGATTCTTTTGGGTTTTGAATATGAGCAGAGAATTCAAAGAGGATATGGATTATCTCCAGGAGGCTTGTGGAATCTTGGAAGACAATTGGTTAACAGTAATATCCTTCAATTGGATTCGACTAACTTTACAGTAACCAATGGATTTCCAGACCCCATCGAGCCAACAATCACTTTCGAGAGACGGTATGGTGGGGATGAGCAGAGAACATATTTCGCTTACAATGTTAGAAAGGCTTTGGGTCTTCCTGTAAATGGAACCGACTTTATCGATTTTGATGCGCAAAGTCCTGATCTCTATAAATTGGAATATTTTGCTGCTGATCAATTGATTAACCCTGCAAATAGTATTGGATTAGGATATAGAGGGTATGATTATTTGGGCAATCGATTGAATTCTTCTCCTTCCTTGGATGATTTCTTTAACGAAACCAATGAGTTGGGGTTCAAAACGCGTCCTGTTCCTGCCTATCAACCAATATATATGGCAGGTTACATTGAAGATAAATTTGCTTTCGATGATTTAGTGTTTCGTGTTGGTTTGCGATTGGATAGATTTGATGCCAATCAGCCTGTGTTGAAAGATGCTTATTCATTGTTGCCTACAAGAAATGCAGCCTATGCGAGAACCCAAGGCTTAACAAACATTCCCGGAAACATTGGAGACAATTATGTAGTGTATGTTGAAGAACTTGCAAACCCAAGCGTAGAGAACGTTATAGGGTATAGAGATCCTGAAACAAATGTATTCTACAATTCACAAGGTTCTGAATTGAGTAATCCTGATGTATTAAGAGCCGGCGGGAGTATAGCTCCGTGGTTAGTGAATCCCGACAATACAACCTTGTCAGATGTTATGGATACAGAGTCATTTAAGGATTATGAACCTCAATATACTTTGATGCCCAGAATCTCCTTCTCATTCCCAATTTCCGACGAAGCTACATTCTTTGCCAATTATGATATCTTAACACAACGCCCAAGTGGCAACAATTATGATATTTTAACACAACGCCCAAGTGGCAACAATGTGGTAAATCCGTTAGACCTTATTTATATAACTAATCAAAATAGGATTATGAGTAATCCAGACTTGAGACCAACTAAAACTATCAGTTATGAGTTAGGATTTAAGCAGAAAGTCTCAGCTAATTCAGCCCTTACCTTAAGGTCATTCTACAGGGAACAAAGGGATGAAATACAAGTGATCCGGTTAAATGGAGCGTTTCCTGAAGATTATTTGACTTATGGGAACTTAGATTTTGGTACAGTAAAAGGATTTACAGTAGAGTATGATATGAGAAGAATCAAAAATATTGCTGTACGTGTTAATTATACAATACAATTTGCTGAAGGTACAGGCTCAGGAGCTTTGTCCTCATTAAATCTAGTGAATTCAAATCAACCTAATTTGAGGACTATCTTCCCTTATAATTATGATCAGCGACATCAAATTGTAACTACTTTTGATTACAGGTATGGAAGTGGGTCAAGATATAACGGACCTAAGGTGAAAGGCAAAAACGTTTTGGAGAATATGGGTTTGAACATTGTATTTAGATCAGGTTCTGGGACTCCATACACAGCTCGTTCCTTACCTGCCAATGTTGAAGGCGGTGGTGGCGGATCAACAGTTCAGCCAGTTGTGGGTGACGTAAATGGATCAAGGT
This sequence comes from Verrucomicrobiota bacterium, assembly GCA_002713165.1. Classification (GTDB taxonomy): domain Bacteria; phylum Bacteroidota; class Bacteroidia; order Flavobacteriales_E; family Vicingaceae; genus PAVT01. The sequence continues at coordinate 3,745 of PAVT01000058.1, read as the reverse complement.
TACCATGGACTTTATATCTAGATGCTGTCTTAGATAAAACTTTTGATATAAAGTGGGGTGGAAACAGTGAAGAGAATGAAAAATTATGGAATTCAGGTAAGAAGCGTTCTACTTTGCGGGTTTATTTACAAATTTTGAATTTGCTTGATCGCATGAACATTCAAAATGTGTATGCATATACAGGTAACCCGGATGACGATGGTTACCTTGCAGCACCGCAGTTCCAAGACCAGATTCGAACACAAATCAATGAACAGTCATTCAGAGATCAATATGCCTTCCGTTTAGACAATCAATTTAATTTTGAACTGCCAAGAAGAATCCGTCTTGGTATTGAATTAGGATTTTAATGCTACTTAGTATGAGAAGAATAAATATATTATTAGGGGTTTTAGTTTTTACTTTTCCAAGCCTTTTAATGGCAGCTGGAGGGGGCAATGCAACTCAAAAGAACCCAAATAGGAATGGATTAGCGGCAGGATGTTCCCCAGCGAGCACTATAATTCGATTAAATTTTAACAATGTAAATACTCGGGTGGAAGCTGGAGGCTTGTGGTGGCAAGATCGCGCCAATGGCGTAGCTGATTATGAAGTTCCAGCTGGTTCAAACTCCTATGCAATTTATGCAGGTGGTCTATGGTTGGCCGGATTAGATGTGAATGGCCAGCTGAAAGCAGCTGCCAGCAAATTTGGACAGGGAGTAGACTTTTGGACAGGTCCTTTAGATACTATTGGTCTTGCAGAGGTAGATGCAGAAACATGTTCAGAGTATGATCAATTTTTTAATACAAAAAGGGCTGAAGTAGCAACTTTCGTGGCCTATAACAGAGCCAAGGAGAATGGAACTGCAGACATAGATTATCCTGATTACCAAATTCCTAAATCTATTCTTGATTGGCCAGGCAATGGTAATCCTCGTAAAAATGAAGCATTTAAGTTGGCTCCTTATGTAAATGTTGGGGGAGACGCTTCTTATGAACCCGAAGAAGGAGATTATCCATTTTATGATTTGGCAGGCACGGTAGATTGCAGAGCGCCTAGAAAAGACCGTTCTGAAAGTAGCAGGAGACCATTGTTTGGTGATGAGAACTTCTGGTGGATTTTTAACGATAAAGGAAATTTACATACTGAGACAAATGCACCTTCCATTGGTATGGAAATACATGGTCAGGCTTTTGCCTTTGCTACAAGTGACGAAGTGAATGACATGACTTTCTACAATTTTGAATTGATTAACAGATCAACATTTACACTAACAGACACTTATTTTGCCAGTTATGTGGATCCAGATGTTGGAAATTCATCAGATGATTATGTAGGTTGTGATGTGAACAGAGGTTTAGGCTATTGCTACAATGGAGATGACTTTGATGAAAGTGTTAGAGGACAAACTGGGTATGGAGTTAGGCCTGCAGCCATAGGAATTGATTTTTTTGAAGGTCCATTCCAAGATGCAGATGGAATCAACAACTACTATGGAGTTGGGCCTGGTGAAGCATTGAACGGTTTAGGATATTGGGATACAACCGATGTTCGCGGGCAAGATACAATTAAAGATAACGAACGTTTCGGTATGAGAAGATTTGTGTATTACAACATTGGTTCAGCACAAAATGGAGATCCTACATTGGCCATACATTATTATAACTATATGCGAGGTCTATGGCAAAATGGTCAAGCGATGCAACATGGCGGAGATGGTCTTAATTCTCCTGCAGTTGAACAAGGAACTCCTACTTTTTTTATGTTTCCTGGAGATTCCGATCCACTGCATTGGGGAACTACAGACCCCAACACTGGATTAACTACAGTGCCAAGAAATCTTAATTGGACAGAAGATAATCCAGGTGTAGGAGAGGATAGAAATGATGAGGGAGATAGACGATTCTTGCAGTCAGCTGGTCCTTTTACACTTGAGCCTGGTAATGTAAACGATATTACAGTGGGGGTTGTATTTGCTCAAGCAGAGTCAGGAGGACGATTGGCCTCAGTAGAAAAGATATTTACTGCAGATGATAAAGCCCAAGCCTTATTTGACAATTGTTTCCAGGTTTTGAGTGGTCCTGATGCTCCAGACGTAACAGTTCAAGAATTGAGTCAAGAATTAATATTCTACCTTACGAATCCGGATTTTTCTAATAATGCAAATGAAGCATATGAGGAGTCAGATCCAAATATTGTAACTCCTGATACCTTGTTGAATCAAACGCCTCCATTGTTTTATGATGATAAATACAGATTTCAAGGTTATCAAATTTTTCAATTGGCAGGGCCTGGGATATCTATCAGTGATATAGGTGACCCAGACAAAGCAAGGATTGTATTTCAGAGCGACATACGTGATGGAGTAACAGACCTTACCAATTTTATCTTTAATGATGAATTGGAAGCAAACTTTCCTGAGACTAAAGTTATAGGAGCAGATGAAGGAATTCGTCATAGCATAAAAATCACTGAGGATTTATTCGCCGCTGGAAACAATAGATTAATTAACTTCAAGACGTATTATTACTTAGCAATTGCCTATGGATATAATGAGTACAAGCCTTATGCTCAGGGAATAGCTCCAAATGACGAGAATCCTTTTGCACCTGCATTTGATGGTCAGAAAATCCCTTACATTTCTAGTAGAAGAACAGCAGATGGAGGAGCAGTAAAAGCATTTACAGCAATTCCGCATGATCCTACTTTTGAGGCCTTGGGAACTGAAGTAAATTCAACTTATGGTGACTTGGCACAAATAACAAGACTTCAAGGTACAGGTAATGGAGGTCAGGCAATTAGGTTTAGTCAGAATACAATCAATAGATTATTTTCGGATCCTGATTGGAATAACCCTGATTCATTAATCAATGAGCTGGAATACATTGCTGGAGAAGGTCCGTTCAACATTAAAGTGATTGACCCACTTAATTTAATTGATGGAACTTTTAACCTTGAATTGATTGATGAAAGAATTAGTCCTTTAGCAAACACTCCAGAAATTACTGATGATTCAACTGGATGGAGAATTTGGTTAATTGGAGGAGGCCCAGAAGATACGATCTACTCTGAACGATTTATACACGAGCCTAACGAACAACTTTTGTTAAATCCAAATTGGGGAATAAGCATCGAAATTGAGAAAGGTTCACAACCAGGCAACTTACTAGCGGAAGATAACAATGGTTTTATTTCTGCATCTGTAGAATTTAAAGATCCATCTAAACAATGGCTTGGGGGGATTCCTGATAGTGATTTAGAAAATCCATTTAACTGGATATTATCTGGTACTTTCAGTCAAAGTTCAGAGTTGAATAACAGAATGTACAATGATTATATTCTTGAAAGTACAGGTTCATCACCTGATCCAAATGAGGATTATGAAACTATACTTTTTGGAACTTGGGCCCCATACCGATTATGTAGATACAGGAACGATGCTCCAGGTGCTGTAAATGCACCCGCAAATGACAAGCGAGATGTTGTAGATCTTTCTATGAACGCAGGATTGGAGTTGGCAGCCTTAAACTCTGTCACAGTTGTAATTACTAATGATAAATCAAAATGGTCAAGGGTTCCAGTTATTGAAACGAACGACGAAAACAACAGAATGCGTGTGAAAACAAAATTGTCTGTTGATAAAGATGGAAATGAAGTTGATACTACTGGATATGGTGGAGCATCAAATTCAATAATTGAAGATTCACTATCTTCCAATAATGAGGAGGATGCAGGATATATTAGTGCCATTGGCATGGGGTGG
>PAVT01000057.1 GCA_002713165.1 Verrucomicrobiota bacterium | reverse complement strand
TTGAATAAATACTTCCGGTAGGGTTGCATGGACTACTGTAAATAAGCATTTTAGTTTTCTCATTGATTGCAGATTTTAATTGATCTGGTGTGATCTTAAAATCAGTATCGATGTTGGCTTCAATTATTACTGGAACTCCTTCTGCAAGTTTGATAATTTCGATGTAGCTGACCCAATAAGGAGCAGGTACAATGACCTCGTCGCCAGGATTTACCAGACTCATGACAACATTTGCTAAAGATTGTTTGGCGCCTGTTGAACACACAATTTGGTCAGCTTCATACTCTAAATTATTGTCTCGTTTGAATTTTCTCGAGATGGCTTCTCTAAGCTCTAAGTAACCTGAAACTGGGGTGTAGCTGTTGTAATTTTCGTCAATTGCCTTTTTGGCTGCTTCCTTGATAAAGTCAGGTGTATTAAAGTCAGGTTCACCCAAACTCAGACTAATGATATCTAAGCCTTTAGCTTTAAGCTCTCTGCTCTTTTGAGCCATTGCAATGGTTTGAGATTCTGAAAGGTTCTTTATACGTTGGGATACCTCTTGCATGCCTTGATTGCTATAGTTTTGACAAATCTAATCAAATGAAGACGGTAAAAACAACAAGCAGTTTGAATTTGAGTTATTCATCTTATAAATCTAATTTTAACCGTAAAATAGCCAAATGGAAATTGCCTTAGAAATCCTAAAATATGTTTTACCTTCAATCATCGTGTTTGTAGGTGTATATTTTATCATGCAAAACTTTTTAGAAAAGGAGCAGAAGAAGTTAGATATGCGTTACAAGACCGATAACCTAAAATTGGTTACCCCGGTAAAACTACAAGCCTTTGAGCGTATTATTTTGTACCTCGAACGCATTAGCCTTAGCAATATAGTCATGCGTATCTATAAGCCTGGAATGAGCGCAAAAGATTTACAGGCAAGCATGTTGAATGCCATAAGAACAGAATACGAGCATAACATGGCACAACAGCTGTATGTTTCATCTCGATCATGGAAAATGGTAAAATCCGCAAAAGACGAAACTGTGAAAGTCATAAATAGTTGTGCAGAGCAGTTGAGTGATAAGGCGAGCGGACTTGAATTAAGCCAATTCATCATTGAATTGGTTTCTCAAACAGAACGAACTCCCACAGATGTTGCCATTGAGGCGGTGAAGAAGGAAATCAATAGAGCATTCTAATGTTGAATTATGAACACCAAGAAAATGTCCTGCATCGTCAGAAAGGATGGATCAAGAGATCACAAGATTACATTGGCGAATTTGTTTATGGAGGTATCGATGGAAGTGTGACCACCTTTGCAGTAGTTGCTGGCGCTGTTGGTGCTAAATTAGATGCGTCTGTTATCATTATTCTTGGATTTGCAAATTTAATAGCTGACGGATTTGCCATGTCTGTAGGCAGTTACCTTTCAAATAAATCTGAGTTAGAAAACTTTAAGAAACATGAACGTATAGAGTACTGGGAAGTAGAACACTTGCCTGAGAAGGAAACGAAAGAGATACGTGAAATCTATCAAGAGAAAGGCTTTAAGGGAGAATTGCTGGACCAAGTTGTAGAGGTCATTACAGCAAATAAAAAACGATGGGTAGATACCATGATGAAAGAGGAATTGAATATGACTAAATCTGACAAATCACCTTTCGCAATGGGCGCAATGACTTTCCTTTCATTTCTTTTGGTTGGTCTAATCCCGCTTGCGGTATATGTATTAGATTACATCAACGATACTCCAAGTGATTCAAATTCATTTAGAATTGCAATCCTATTGACAAGTTCAGCATTTATAGGCATTGGTTGGCTGAAGTCATTTGTGGCTCAAACAAGCCGCATCAGAAGTATACTTGAGACCTTGTTTTTAGGTTCTGCAGCTGCAACACTTTCTTACTTTGTTGGCAGTATTCTCGATAAAATGTTTCACTGAACAACTTTATTTAAAATTTGTCGTCTTACAAACAAAAGCATCAATAGCATTGCGTATTGATTTTCATAAATTTGAATTATGAAGAAATTGAATCAAAACATCACAGCCATTTTATTGATAGTAGGAATGCTTGCCTGTACCGTCGTTGAAAACGAAGAAGAAGTCACGCCAAATACTGGCTCTGATACTGAGAATAAAAGTGGGATAGGAAACAGTCCTGTCTTGTTAGCAGACTCACTAGATCTTGTTTCTAAAATTGCAGGAGACAATATAAAGGTATGGACCTCTAATCGCTTTACATTATCTGGTTCAACTTTGTTCACATCATGCAGATTAGATGATATTATGACCTTTAACCGTGATGGTAGCTACCGATACGATGGGGGAAGTCAACTTTGTGGAGCAGAAGACAATCGTCGAATTAGAACTGGCCGTTGGACATCTGATTTTGACAATAAACGCATCATTTTTGACAAAGGAAGCTCTCGGGAATATACTGCAGACATAATTGGTTTTAGCGACACAGAACTCAGATTAAGAGGCAGCTACATGAGCATGGAAGTTAGGGGAGAATATCAAGCCCAGTAATTGAGTTAGATGAAGAAAACGCTATTCTTAGCGATTTGCTATTTTGCGATATCGATGCCTTCTTTCGCTCAAGATAAGCTCAAAGAGTTTCTGGGCAGTACCCAAATTTTTTATGAGAATTTTATTTCCAAAGGCAAAGTAGATTATGCTTCTTTAAAAGATGATCCGTCGTCGATTTACAATTTAATTGAGCAAATTGAACAAATTGATTTTGAGCAATTACATCCAAACGAGAAAAAAGCGTTCTTAATCTCAGCTTACAATTTATTGGTCATTCATGGAGTGCAATTAAACTATCCTATTATAACAACGCAAGCTGTAGAAGGATTTTTTACGAATAAAATGTTTGTCCTTGGTGGAAAGGAATACTCATTAGATCAGATTGAACATGAATTGCTTAATACGAAAGAAGATCCTCGATTACATTTTTTATTGGTTTGTGGTGCAATTGGTTGTCCACCCATAGGTGAGCCAATTCCAAACCCCGAAAATGTCGATAGAATCCTAGACAATCGTTTGAGAGAATTAATGAATAACAAACGATTTGTCCGATTAAATCCTGAATTAGAGACCGTAAGCATCTCGGAACTCTTTGATTGGTATAGAGAAGATTTTGGTGGAGATACTAGAGCATTAATCACCTTCATTAATACATACCGAACGAATACTATTCCGACCAATTATAAGCTTAGTTATTACACTTTTGATTGGGGATTGAATGCTTCCTCAGCAAAGAATGAGGAAAAGAGTCAATTAAGTAATCTACTAGCTTTTACACCTTCAGCTTTGTTTAGTAAGGGGCAATTTGAGCTTGGATTACTAAACAATTACTATGTACAAAATTCATTGATTGACAAGGATGGAAAAATTGTTTCGCTTGGGCAATCCCAAGCGTTTTTGAGCTCTACTCTTCAGTTCACTTTCGGAGTGAATAAAAAGGCCAATGTCAATTTTGGAATAGAGGCTAGGATCGCCACAGCACGTTATGGAAATAAGGATGACACCACGCCATTTGATTTTTTAACAAAAGAGGGAGTAATATATCAGCGCACAGTATTGTCTTCAATAGGCCCTAGGATAAAAGTGGCTCCGTTTAAAAGGGTGCCTCGACTATCATTGCAAACTGCTTTTTTATTGCCGATCTCAGATAAATTAGAGAATCCACAATTTGTAGATCATGATCGTTACACATGGGTAACACAATTGTTGTATGATCGTAAGTTGTCATCATATTTTCAGCTATTTACGCAGCTTGATTTTATGTACAGAATCAATCGCGACAGCAATCCCGAACGCAATTTTTTACGCACGCCCATGAGCGCATTTATCAATTACTTCCCCAATCAGAACACTACCATTTTTATGTTTACTCAATATGCGCCACGCTTCGAAAATGTTGGAATGGAAGAAAGTTCTCAATTTGGACTCAGCCAATGGTTTACCCAATTAGGGGGAGGTATAAAGTACCAATTAATTGAGCAGTTGAGCTTAGAATTAAGTTATGGCAATGTGATCCTTTCAAGAGTGGATGGAAATGGCTATTTGATGAACTTTGGCCTTCGATACATTCACCGTTGATCCTTTTCTAGCAACCGTCTGTGATGGTTCTTCCATCGGTTCTATTTCCTATCCTTAATTTCGACAATTCAAATTCTTCAACTATGCAAAAACTTAGTTTTCTATTCTTTTGTGTCTTTTTCTATGCGCTCAAAACCAATGCTCAAAATCGAATGTATTGGCAGCAGAAAGTAGAGTATACCATGTATATTGACATGGATGTGGAAAAAAATACCTTTCAAGGGAAACAAGCACTCTTGTACACCAACAATTCTCCAGACACCTTATTTGAGGTTTATTATCATCTATTTTTCAATGCTTTTCAGCCCAACAGTATGATGGATGTTCGTTCAAGAACAATAGAAGATCCAGACGGTAGGGTAGGAAGTAGAATTGCTCAATTAAATGAGGATGAAATTGGTTATCAAAAGATTGTTGAGCTAAGACAAGACGGTGCAAAAACAAAGTTTACTGAAGTTGGCACCATTTTAGAAGTTGAACTTGCACAACCAATTCTCCCAGGAGAAACAACAGAATTAAAAATGGAATTTGTGGCTCAAGTACCTCAGCAGATTAGACGTTCAGGCAGAGACAACAGTGAAGGCATCAGATATTCAATGACACAATGGTATCCTAAATTGTCTGAATACGATCATGAAGGATGGCACCCATATTCATATGTAGGAAGAGAATTTCATGGAGTATGGGGGGATTTTGATGTGGTAATATCTATAGACGGAAGTTATGTCCTCGGTGCAACAGGAACGCTTGTTAATCCTGAAGAAATAGGAAAAGGTTACAGCAAGGTTGAAATTGAGTCAAAAGAAAATTCCAAGCTAAAGTGGCATTTCAAAGCCGATAATGTGCATGATTTTGCATGGGTTGCAGATCCTGATTACAGTCATACCACTGCTCAATTGGAAAATGGAACCGTACTTCATTTTCTTTATCAAGCCGATTCCAATACCACCAACTGGGACAGTTTACCTAAGTATGCAGTTGAGATATTTAACATCATGAACGAAAATTTTGGCAAATACCCTTATAAGCAGTATACGGTGGCTCAAGGTGGAGATGGTGGTATGGAATACCCAATGATTACTTTGATAACAGGCCATCGTTCTAAGCGCAGCTTAACGGGCGTAACAGCACATGAAGCCATTCATTCATGGTACCAGCATTTGTTGGCTACCAACGAAGCTAAATACCCATGGATGGACGAAGGATTTACTTCATACGCTACAAACTATGTGCTTGCCGAAATTTGGCCTGATTTTACCCCTTACCAAAGCAGTTATTCTTCGTATTATAATTTGTTAAAGGCGGGCAAGCAAGAACCTTTAACAACACATGCAGATTATTTTAAGACCAATCGAGCTTATGGTGTTGCAGCATATTCAATGGGACTTATTTTCTTAAATCAATTAAAATACATAGTTGGTGAGGACATTTTAATGAAGGGAATGAAGCGGTACTTTAAAGAATGGAAGTATAAACATCCAACTGCAAATGACTTTATTCGAATAATCGAAAAAGAAGCTAAAATGGAATTGAATTGGTATCTAAAACAATGGATAGAAAGTACAAATACCATTGATTACGGTATAAAATGGCTAGAAGAAAATGATGAGAAAACCACGCTCACATTAGAGCGAAAAGGCGACATGCCAATGCCATTAGATGTGAGAATAGAATTAAAAAATGGGGATGAACAATGGATCAATATTCCTCTGAGAGGCATGCGAGGAGAGAAAGCTGCTGAAAAATGGATGAAGATATATGGTGTAGCTCAAGACTGGCCTTGGACCTTTCCTACCTATGATTTGACATTGGAAAATAGGATTCACGAAATTGAATCCATAGAAATAGATCCCTCAAGGAGAATGGCAGACATCGATCGAAGCAATAATGTTTACCCCTCGGATAGATCTACTACATTTCGTGATTAAAATAAGATGCAATTAGACAGTTTCGGCGGACGTATTTCGGTTTCAGAATGTCTAAGGTTCAAAGCATTGTTTAGTGGCTAAAATTGGTGCAATTTCTGTTTGTTAGAACTTAATTATTTTTGAGGTATGCTGATTAAAAAAATAGATTCTTTCATTTTATTGCCGTCTTTTTTACTCATTTCTGTGATGTTGATTATTTCCTGCACCAGAAATGCTGAAGGTGGAGATCCTAACCCTGATTTTCCTCCAGTTGATCGTGGAACCATAGAAGCCAATAGAGCTCTACTGACCTTTACGGAAAGAGACAACACTACACAGTCACGAACATTCGAATACTATGATCCAGACGGTATTGGAGGTAATTCTGCTACAATTATAGATACCTTAAAATTAAAGCGTCCAACACCTGGCATATCAAGACGGTGGTACTTGTCAGAAATTCAATTGTTTCAAGACAATGAGTTAAAAAATCAAAACATTGCAGTGCTTGAAAAAAATTATATGATCTGCTACAGAGGTCAAAATCCACGCAATTTAGAGTTGGAAAGTATGACCTTAGATCAAGGTGGATTTACTTTGGGATTGGGTTCTACTTGGTTTACGGAGGATGAAAGTGGAATATCAAACCCATCAGATGGGACAGGAAGTATCCGAGTTACTATGAATTTTCAGAAACAAGCAAAAAATGGGTTGTGTGACCCTGGAGTGCGTATTTTTGAAGCAGTTTTTCCTTATGTTGTAGAATAGAAAATACCATCAACAATGAAATTAAAATCTCTTACCGCATTATTTACAATGATCTGTTTTGTCAGCACTTTGATGATTTTTAGCTCTTGCGGAAGTTCAAGCAATGGGTACTCAAAATCTAAAGTAAGGTCAGGATCAGGAATGGGTGATAAACGTCAAAAGAATAAACACGTTTGGGGAAAGTAGGAAACCACTTAATGCACTATTAATTTTTCTATTTTCGAACCTTTGATATTGTCTGACCAGCGGACATAATATAATCCAGGACTTAAATCATAGGGAAGCTGGAACGATTGGATGTTGCCATTCTTAATAAGTCTTCCATTGATGTCAAACAACTGTATATTGAGAATTTTATCGTTACCTCTAAATTTTAACTGATCTCCAGCATGAATGGGATTAGGATACATTACTAAATAGATATCGTTATTTGAAACCTCATTTACTGAGGTGCTTGCATTTGTACTGCAAAAGCGTAATGTTTTTTTGGAACCAGTAAAGTTGTTTTCAAATACGAGAGTGTCACCAAGAACGTCAGTAATAAGTACGTTCCCATTGCCAAACCCTCCGTTAAAGCCGTCGTTAAAGGCATCGTATAGAACGAAACTAAAACAACTGCTATCGGGAATGCACATTTTTCGAAGATAGGTTTCACCACCTTTTACTTCATTGTAGGGTCCTCCTTTGTAAAGCATCACCTTATTGCTGTCATCCATTTCTAGTTCCCATGAGGTTTCCAACCCAAAATCATCTGTCTTAAGACGGAAATCCAATGTTTTCGTTTGCTCAGTGAGGAAGAACTCAGTTTGCCAACTGTTGTTCAAGCTGTCCTGATCGAGTGCTCCATTGTTCAAGACAGCTTTCGCCCAAAGTCTATGAAAACCTTGAGTTGTAGAATATGTTGGGCCTTGAAAAGTGGTCACATTTTTACTTGGCAGTGTCCCATTCCATACAACACTGTCTAATTTTTGTTGGTTTAAAAAAAGATGAATTACCACAGAAGTTAGGGTATCACTGCCATTGTTCCGAATAGCAAAGCTTGGTGTAAAGAAGGTATCGCATGCAAATCGAGGAATACCGCGCAAGGGCAGCAATTGTACATCTCTTTGAATGTTAATTCCATTAGGATCCATACCATCCATGACAAGAGTACCTGTATTGTTGGGATCCAACCAATTCTTTAATTGTCGGTTGTTTGCATTCAATGAATCCCAAGAAACGGCAAATTTTCCATAATAATCTTGCGCATTGTTATTACAGGCGGCATCTCCACCCTGTAATTGGCCTATGATACGCAGATTTTCATCAAAGAGAGAAGAGCCTGACGACCCCCCTTCGGTTGTGCCTAATTCCCAATCAGTCACCATCCAATGTGTATTTGCCCTCAATGTGTTGTTTCCTGTACTTATAGTAGTGTCTTCATCAATCGAAATCTTTTTAATGTCACCACTTGGATGATGAATAGTTGTTGATCTTACGGATGGTGTGTCTATGGCTGACCAACCGGCATAATAGGCATTGTAGCTTGCAGGAGGGGTGGAGCTTAATTCAAAAAGATGAAAATCTGAAAATTCTAAGTTTGGGTTCGGACTCACTCCTCTAGCTCTTGAGATTGCTCCACTTATGGATTGATTTAAAAGACCATTAGATGTATCATTGGTGAAATCGCACTTAGGGTTTGGGCTCTCGTAATTAAAAATGAAGTTTGAGTTTGTAGCGACGTTACAATGAGATGCAGTGAGTAAATAAGGTGTAGAATCTTGAGCAACATTGTTGACCAAGGTTCCTGTGCACAAGCGAGTATTGTTAACAGTGGTAATCATTACCACAGATCGCTTAATGTCTGACCATAAGATCCCTTCTTCACATCCTATATTTTGGTTGCATTTAGCTGAACGGTTAAAAGATTTATTGGCCTTTGAGCGAAAATCTCTAAAGCCATATATCAATTGATTTATAGAGAGCTTATTGTTTTCAATTTCATTTGTAGGGACCCACAACTCAAGATAAATGTCTTCGCCCATCATAGGACGGGTAGAAAATTTCCCATCTACCTTGTTGTTTCGCTGAGTTATCGCACCTAAAATGTCTTTTTGATCTTTGTTATAAATAAACAGTTTGGCGTTTTCGCTCAAATGAAATTCACTAAAGTTCAAGTTTATGCTTATAGCTTTTTCGGCTTTTATGTGCATGTACCATTTCGACTTTTGTGCATCCTGTTTACTCCAGTTGCCTGATTGATTGAGATCAATTTTTAATGGAATTGCCTCCCCAAACTTCCACGCTTCACCTTTTGTAGAAGTTTCATTTTTAAGAGAATAAATATGAGTAGGAACCGCAATCGTATATACATTTTGATCAAAGTTATTTTCTATTCTATTGCCAATGGGAAGGACCTCATTCGTGGTGATTTGTGCCATTAAATATTTACTCACAAAAATTAAGCCGCAGAGAAAGAGGTATTTATAAAAATATTTTTTGATTTTCTTATTCATAAGCAGGAATCACTTCTACTAAAGACGATTATATTGATTAAAAGTTTGCTTGTCTGACATTTAAAATTTCATTCTTGCCAAAGGGACACTCTGCAAATCACCAAAGATTTTTCTCTCATAGAGAAAGGATGCTGCGGCAGCAATCATTGCAGCATTGTCTGTGCAATATTCAAATTTAGGTATATGTGTTTTCCAGTTTTCTTTTTTCTTTAGTCTTGCCCTTAAGGCTGAATTCGCTGAAACTCCTCCTGCAATGGCCACTTCTTTTACATTGTAATCATTGACAGCTTTTTCCAATTTTTGCATCAAAGCATTCAAGATACTGTCTTGAATAGAAGCACAAAGATCTTCCAAGTTTTTTTGGATAAAAACTGGGTCATTTTTAGTTTGATTGCGAAGGAAATAGAGTATAGCAGTCTTCAATCCACTGAAACTAAAATTATAATCAGACACATTTGCTACTTTGAAATGAAATCGTTTTGAATTGCCTTTTGAAGCATACTTATCGATAAGTGGTCCTCCCGGATAATCAATGTCCATCATTTTTGCGGCTTTGTCAAAGGCTTCTCCTGCGGCATCATCTAATGTTTCTCCAATAATTTTCATGGAAGTAGGACCGTCTACTTTTACGATTTGTGTATGTCCGCCACTAACGGTTAAGCAGAGAAACGGAAATTCAGGTATGGTGCTATTGTCTTCTATAAAATGTGCCAATATGTGGGCTTGCATGTGATTGACTTCAATCAGTGGTTTTTTTAATCCCATTGAATAGCCTTTGGCAAACGAACTTCCAACCAAAAGAGATCCCAAGAGCCCAGGACCTCTGGTATATGCTATGGCATCAATCTGATTTGGCATAATTCCGGCCATTTTTATGGTTTCTTGCACAACAGGAACAATGTTTTGCTGATGTGCACGAGATGCCAATTCAGGGACAACGCCACCATAAGCAGCGTGCACTTTTTGATCAGCAATTAAGTTGGACAATATTTTTCGACCCGAAAGAATTGAAGCAGAGGTTTCATCACAAGAGGATTCAATCCCAAGTATAATCGCCATGTAGTTTACTCTTAGATTTTGCTGACTTTTGGTAAGTAAATTATTGTTCAAAATTATCAAAAAAGCTATCAAAATAGGATGGAGGATATTACTACTGCTGTTATTACTGCATCTATCGTTTTTTCTATTGCTTCAATTAAACAGTGTTCAAACTTTCATCGCGCAGAAGGTTGCAAACTATTTTGGCAAAGAATTGAATACCACTGTAAGTATTGAAGATGTTGAAATAGATCTTTTTTACGGATTGAAACTTCATCAGCTTTATGTAGAAAATCTTGAGAATGACACTTTATTGTATATTAAAGAGCTGATTGTTGACTTGGAAAAATTTGATTGGTCCAAACAGGAACTAGAAGTGAGTCTCTTTCTGCAAAAAGGAAAATACAATCATGGAATAAAAAATGGAAGCCAAAGGACAACAGATGCTTTTCTCATTGATTATTTCAATAATGGAGCTCCAAGCAATGCTGAAACTGAGTGGAAACTAAAAATTGCATTCATAGATTTAAAGAATTGTGGCTATAGTTTTCATGATTTTAATGTTCCGGATTCAGTGAATGGGTTTAATCCTCGTCATATAGAGTTGGATTCTGTTGACTTAATCGCTGGAGAGATTGAAATGAATAAAGAAGAACTAAGTGCGAATATTCAAACACTTTCAATTCATTCTACTCAGAATTTTCATTTAAGGAAATTGACTGGAGAATTTCGTATAAACAGTGAGTTGGTAGAACTTACTGACTTTTCCATATCTACCGATGCATCCTCTTTGAGTGGAGACCTTCGGCTTAAGGCAGATTCCTTTGACGATTACCAAAACTTTATGGATTTGGTCCACCTTAGTCTGAATGTACGCAATGCATCCTTAAATACCACTGAGTGGTCTTATTTCTCGGATGATTTTAAGGGCTTTGATGAACAGTTCTTTTTGGATGGTAGTTTTCAAGGAGCCCTCTCCAATTTAAAATCAAAGAAATTTGAAATTTATTTTAATAAAGAGCTTTACTTAAGCGGAGCAATGAGAATTCGAGGATTGCCCGACATAGAAAATACCTATATGTATTTCCATATTGACGAAATGAATGCCACAGCGGCTGAAATTAGAAAATTAAAATTGCCCAATGCCTCTCTACATCAGATTATGCCTGAATACCTTGACAATTTGGGCAAGATGGCTTTTGAAGGTAATTTTTCAGGTTACTATAATGATAATGTTGCCTTTGGGAAATTATATACTGACTTAGGAGATATAGAAGCTGATTTGTATTTGAAACAAGATTCTTCATCTTCATTGAGCTATCAGGGAAGTTTGGCCTCCAAAGGTTTTAAATTGGGGGAACTACTTTTGGTAGATGATTTAGGTGTCATTTCTTTCGATTGGTTAATAGATGGCAAAGGGTTGAACAAAAATACCGCAGAAGCCAAAACCAAGGGTTCTGTGAATCACATTGTTTACAAAGGATACGATTATGAGAATATAAAAATTAATGGAAACATTGCCAAGGGCTTGTTTCAGGGAGATTTGTTTGTGGAAGACGAGGATCTTTCGTTTGATTTTAGAGGGTTAATAGATTTTTCAGAAAAAACACCCCGTTCAGAATACTTCATTGACCTTAAAAAGGCAAAGCTTTCCAAACTGAATTTGTTTAATCAAAAGGACTCAATTACTCAGCTTAGTCTAAAGGCTCAAATCAGAATGCTTGGCTTTGATTTAGATGAGTTTTTAGGTGAAATAAAATTTAATGACATCAAATACAAAGACGCTGTCCATCAAGAACAAATAGACTCTATATCCATCAGTTCCCAAAAAGAAAATGATCTGCGAAGGCTCACAATAGATTCAGATTTATTAGATGCACAGATCGAAGGTCAATTTCAGCTTAAAGAGTTCAATGAAGCAGTGAGCGCAGTCTTGCGAAGACATACAGAAAAAGAAAGGGTCAACAAATCATTTAATCAAAATTTCATGCTTGACGTCAATTTCAAGGACATTAATAAAGTCAATGAGATTTTACGTTTGGACATTTCCATGGATTCGTCTGTGGCCCTTCAAGGAAAGTTCGATTCTGAAGGGGAGATTCAACTTAGTTTAGAAGGGAAATACATTGAATATATGGGTATCCGATTGGAAGAATTCATTTGGGTCGCTAGCAATACGCTTGAAGACAGTTTAAAAGTATTGATAGAGTCAACCCAATTGTCATACAACAACGCATTGTCGCTTGATACCTTTTCTTTGCTCAGTAAATTGTATCATGGTGACAATCTGAGCAAATTAAGGTGGAACAATGAATCAATGACATCCAACAAAGGTTCCATCAATTTAAGAGGAAAACTAAAAAGCCTAGAACAAATGGATTTTCAGTTTTTTAAATCATCTTTTACTCATGAGGACACCCTTTGGAACTTTGCCGATAGCAATTCCATCAGTATTGATGGAAAAGAAATTGAGATAGAAGGATTTTCCCTTGGGACTGCTTCGCAGCGTGTAGATATACAAGGGAACTTATCTGACAGTAGTGACAAATTTTTGAACTTGAATTTAGCAGGAATAAATCTGGCTTACATATCTAAAATTCTTGGCAAAGAAATCATTGATATAAAAGGGAGTTTAAATGGTTTTACAAAGATCAATAGCGTGTACAATGAACCTAGTGTACTGGCAGACTTAAGTTTTTCAGATTTGGGCGTCAACAGTATTCCAATTGGCAATTCCTCCATTAAGAGTCAGTGGTTAAGCGATAAAAAGGCCTTCTTAATTGAAGCGAAACTGGGAGATAAGGACTCAAGAATGCTCAATCTAAAAGGAAATGTTTACCCATTTGATAAAGACAACAGCTTTGATCTTAGGTTGAACCTAGAAGAGTTACCATTTCAATTGGTCAGCGGCTATATTGACAACTACCTTGCAGATTTGGATGGGCATCTTTCTGGTCAGTTGACCATAAATGGTCCAAGCAAGGAACCCAAACTCTATGGGAATTTTGCAATGGACAACATTCAATTTAAGGTTAACTACTTAAATACAACTTATACAATAAATGACAAGATTGTGATTCGTCCTGAATATATTGGCTTAAATGCAGTGAATGTTGTTGATAGTAAAGGGAATAAAGCCGTGCTCACCGGCACAGTTTTTCATGAAAACTTTAGCAAATTCAATTTTGATTTAGGCTTGGACATGGACCGTTTTTACGCAATGAATACAAGCTCCAAAGACAATGATTTGTTTTATGGTCAAGCGTATTTAAATGGGAATGCAAATATTTCTGGTTATGGAGATCAATTGTTTCTTGAATTTCAATTGGAGTCCATGAAAGGTACAAGCATCAATATTCCAATGGAAGGTGACATTGAGGTTGGCAATTCTGATTATTTAGTATTTACTAACAGCCCTGATTATAAATTGGATAAAAAGGTAGAAACAGACTTAAGTGGTATTCAGATGTCCTTTGACTTAAACATCACACCCGAGGCTGAGACACGCATCATCTTTGATGAACGCATTGGAGATATACTTGACACCAAGGGCAATGGTCAGTTAAAGATGATCATTAGCCCCATAGGTGATTTTAGTATGCTTGGAGAATATGTAGTTGAGAGTGGGAACTATTTGTTTACCCTACAAAATATTGTAAATAAACGATTTGAAATTGCCAATGGCAGTAAGATTTATTGGAGCGGCGACCCTTACAAAGCGCGCATGGACATTACCGCTGTCTACAAGACGAGAGCAGCACTCAAGGACCTTTTTCCTGAGGACTCAACAGATGCCTATCGCAGAAGGTTGCCGGTTGATTTGCAGCTAAAACTCACAGAATACCTGTTAAATCCAGAAATCAATTTTGACATCAAATTGCAGAATGTAGACGATCAAACCGAACGACGTTTGCAAAGCATACTTTATGTCAATAACAATGAGGTAAATCGCCAAGAGATGAATCAACAGGTATTTGGTTTGTTAGTGTTTAATCGGTTTATGCCTCCTTCCAATACATCTGGTGCCGGAGGGTTCAATGGAGGAGCCGCAGGTGCAAACAATGGCTATGAGTTTTTATCGAATCAATTGAGCAATTGGTTGTCGAACATCAGCGATGACTTTGACGTTGGACTTAGCTATAGACCTGCCAATGAGGTCAGCTCTGAGGAAGTGGACCTTTCTTTGAGCACAGAGTTGCTCGATGGTCGTGTTCTTCTCGACGGAAGTCTTGGATATACTGGACGTAATGATCTAAGCACAAATCAAAACGCAGCATTGATTGGCGAGTTTTCAGCAGAGTATAAATTAAGTCGCGACGGAAGGTTCAGGATTCGTGGATTTAATCGCTCTACACGCAATAGTTTGTTGCAAAATAACAGTCCGTACACACAAGGAATCGGTCTGTTTTATCGAGAGGAGTATGACACCTTTAATGAGCTCTGGCGAAAGTACTTTCCTGCCAATAAATCGACCACTGCCCAATAATCATGGCGCAAAAACCATTGCCCATTTCACTTATTATTCCTTGTTTAAATGAGGCCGATCAGCTATCAAGCTTTTTGAACGATATAGATTTTTCCTTTTTTCAAGAGCTGATTATCGTTGACGGGGACAGCAAGGACGATTCAACTCTAATTGCAAAGAATTATCAAGCGCAAATTATAAAAACACCAATGGCCCGAAGATCCTTGCAAATGAATGAAGGAGCAAAGAAATCAAAGGGGAAATACCTTCTCTTTCTGCATGCAGATGTCAGGCCTGGATTAAATTTTTATACTTCCTTGACGATAGCTATTCAACGGTCGATTTCATGTGCTAACTTTCGTTTAAAGTTCAACAATCGCCATGGATTATTGAGGTTTCATGCTTTTTTTACTCGCTTCGAAAATTTGCCTTTTCAGTTTGGCGATCAAGGATTACTAATTCAAAAAGAGCTGTTTGATCACTTTAAATTTGATGAGCAATTGGAAGTATTGGAAGATCAAGAATTGTTGAAACGCTTGAAGAAAGCTTCTATTCGCTGCCAAAAGTTGGACGCTACACTCCTTGTATCTGCACGTGCTTATTTAAAAAATGGTGTGTACAGAATGCAGCTTATTTACTACCTTATTTATACACTTTATCGTTTAGGAATAGCGAACCATAAATTGCGAATACTTTACCGCAGATTATTGAAACAGAAATGAATAATTTGGCCGACCATGAAACGAATGACAAATAGACAAGCTTCGTTGACTTTTATTTTTATCACCATATTGGTTGATGTGATCGGCATTGGCATAATTATTCCCGTTCTGCCTTCATTGATAGAGTCGTTGAACGGCGAAGGATTAAGTGAAGCTTCTAAGATAGGAGGTTGGCTCATTTTTTCCTATGCCATTATGCAATTCTTTTTTGCACCTGTGTTGGGTGTGCTGAGTGATCGTTATGGTAGGAAACCAATTTTGTTGATCGCATTGTTTGGCTTGGGAGTTGACTATTTGGTACATGCCTTTGCGCCCTCATTGATGTGGTTGTTTGTAGGTAGAATCTTGGCAGGTATGTGTGGAGCGAGCATTACTGTGGCAACGGCTTACATTGCAGATATCAGTACAGCAGATAAGAAAGCAGAGAATTTTGGGATGATTGGTGCTGCATTTGGCTTGGGTTTTATCATTGGTCCTGTGATTGGAGGCTTGGCAGCAAAATGGAGCGTTCAGTTACCGTTTTTTATCGCAGCTGGACTCACCTTTTTGAATTTTATCTATGGAAGCATTATACTTCCTGAATCATTGAAAGAAGGAAATCGACGAAAAGTAATTTGGAAAAAAGCCAATCCACTTGGTTCCTTCCTTTTGTTAAAAAGGAACAGTGTTGTGGCTGGCTTAGCTCTTGCCTTTTTCTTGCTTTACTTAGCAAGCCATTCAGTTCAATCAACATGGACTTTCTACAGTATGCTAAAGTTTGATTGGGATGAAGCCATGGTAGGATATTCATTGGCTTTTGTGGGCATAATTGTAGCCATTGTGCAGGGAGTTTTGGTGAAACATACAGTGCGGTGGTGGGGGGAGCAGAAAACCATATTTATAGGTTACATCTTGTGGACAAGCGGTTTGCTGTTATTTGCTTTTGCAAGCAATGGATGGTTATTGTTTTTATATAGCTTGCCCTATTGTTTAGGTGGGATTGCCTCCCCAACTCTGCAAGGAACTGTATCAAATCAATTTGCTGAGAATGAACAGGGCGAATTACAAGGTGCAATGACTTCATTAATCTCCTTGACTGCAATTTTTGGTCCCATTGTGATGACCACGATTTTTTACCA
>PAVT01000056.1 GCA_002713165.1 Verrucomicrobiota bacterium | reverse complement strand
TCAAAAAATAACTCAATCAAATGAATAAGACGGTAACAGCAAACATTAGTGGTGTAGTATTTCATATCGAGGCGCAAGCCTATGATCATATGAATCAATACCTCAATACCATTCGCAATTATTTTAAAGATTCAGATGGTACAGATGAAATCATGGACGACATAGAGGCCAGAATAGCTGAGCTCCTCAAAGAAAATCTGGTGAATGGCAAAGAGGTCATTACAGCACAACATGTTAAATCAGTCATCGAAGTAATGGGTGAACCAGAGCAATACATGGACGAAGATGCACAAGAAATTTACAGCTCTGACACTGGCAACAGCAATTTCAGCAACTTTAAGTCTAAGCGATTGTATAGAGATGCAGACGACAATGTAATTGGCGGTGTATGTTCTGGCTTGGGTTATTATTTTGGCATTGACCGTATATGGTTCAGAGCCGCATTTTTGATCGCATTTTTTGGATTCGGATTTGGAATCGTATTTTATCTCATCCTTTGGATCATCATTCCTGATGCCAAAACTGCCTCTGAAAAGCTTGAAATGAAAGGAGAACCCATAAATGTCCAGAACATTGGAAATACCATTAAAGATGAATTCGACAGCTTTAAAAAAAAAGTAAATCAAAATGACAACCGACAATATGGGCGCAGAGCTGAAAATGCCATTTTTCGATTCTTTGAATTCTTGACTAAAATAGTAGTCTATCTCTTCAAATTCATTGTCAAATTCATTGCAGTTATACTCATCATAGGTGCTGTGATAGCCATCTTCACATTTATCACTGTAATGATCAATGGTCCAATGAATATGCAAATCAACGATTACAGCATCCACAACCAGTGGGGATCAGATTTTGCTGAATTGTTTTTCACCTCACCAATGATGTATGCTTTTTGCCTTATTGGTTTAGCCATTGTGGTCTTGATACCAATGTTAGGATTGCTATATGGTGGTTTAAAAATTCTATTTAAGATTCCTTCTTCTACAAAGGCAGTAAGCATTTCGGCAGCTTCTCTTTGGGTATTGGGACTGATTCTATTAGCGATTTCTATTACTTCAATGGTAGCTCAATACTCTAATGAACAAAGGGTAAATGAAACCATCGTACTGGAAGATTTTCCATCGGACACATTGAATTTACAATCCTATGAAGACTCCTACTCTACCAATCAATTTGGAAATACTGAATTGTACATTGAAGATGACTTGATACGCTCTAACGAGATAAGCATTGATGTGATCAAAACCTCCAGAGCCAACATTGAATTAAAAGTGGTTAAACGTTCAAATGGAAATAACCGAAGAGAGGCAGGGCAAAATGCAGAACACATTTTCATGACTTATGAAGTGGATAATAACAACCTTAAAGTAAGTCAGTTTATCTCCTTCCCTAAAGAAGATCGTTTTAGACGTCAGCGTATTCAGATGAGCATAGCATTGCCTGAAGGAAAGAGCATTTACCTTGAGCCATCTTCAAGAGAAATCATCTACGACATTGAGAATGTCACCAATACCTATGACGGCAATATGATGGGGCACACATGGCTTATGACAAGAAATGGATTAGAATGCACGGATTGTGAATGGTTGATAAAAGAAAAAGAAGCGCAAGAAACGGAAACAAATACAGAAGACAATGAAAATGAATTTTAGACACTTTAGAATATGGATTGTGGCAACAGGCCTGGTCTTGTTAACTGCAATTGTTTTGAAGCCAAGAGCGCAGCGCGATTATAAACGCATGGAATTGGAGCAAAAGGAACATTTTAAACATTCTCCTTACCACTATACATTGCAAGTTTTTAAGTTATTCTAGCACATTATTTTACCCCTATCCTCAAAAACTACAGTTAAACATCTATTTAATGAGGATAAAAACCCACTTGCCATAGCATCAAGTGGGTTTTCTTTTTTACTTATTTTCAGACCTATATCCGTTTACAAACGTTTACAAACGTTTACAAACGAAAACTAAACGAAAGTAAATGTTTAAAAACCGAATCGAAATTTAATAGCGTCGAATCTTTGCCTCGTCAATTGAAAAACAATCGACATTAAATCAATTTTTTTATTCATTTTATAATTCATTTATCATGAAAAATTTAAGAAACAGCGTACAGCTAATTGGTAACCTAGGTATGGACCCAGATGTTAAGCACCTAGAAAAAGGAAAAACAGTTGCGAATCTTTCTATTGCTACTACAGAAACCTATAAAAATCAAGAAGGAGAAAAAGTAAAAGATACCACATGGCATAGACTCGTAGCCTGGGGGAAGACAGCTGAAATTGCTGAAAAATACCTAAAGAAAGGCAGTGAAGTTGCTGTTGAAGGCAAGTTGGTGAATCGTTCTTATGAAGCAGCTAATGGAGAGAAAAAATACATTACTGAGGTCTTGATCAATGAAATATTGATGTTAGGAGCTAAATCGTAAGGGTTTCAGATTTATTTGAAAAAGGGGCGCATGGCCCCTTTTTTATATTAGTTTTTCAATTCCTGACCAATAAAAGCTATCGTTTTGTTAAAATTTCGAGGATTTATATTGATCAGGGTATCAATTTTATTTTTCTTTAAAGTGATGTAAGCAGAGTTTTCTCCTATTAAACTATTTCTTCGAAAAAAGTTACTATAGTTATATATGATGTTTTCTTGTTTCAGTTCTTGAATGTTTGAATAGTCTATTCTTGAACCACTATTCGCAATTATAAATAATATATTCTGATTTGCATTATTATAGATAAATTTCGCTAGTTGTTGATTGCATTTAAAACAACCTTCCTCGCTAAGGATTAAAACCTTGTTTGGTATTTTTTGTATACCTAAACTGTCTCTTAGAATTGTAAAAAATAGTTCATTATTTAGTGGATTTTTTACCGATTGACTTTTACAATTGAAGGAATCAAGGATTAATGTCGTCAGCAATAAAAAAAAACTAATACGTATAATGTGATAATTTGACAATTTTTGGATTATAGTTAGGATCATTTTTAATGTACTTAATCATATAAAAGCCATTTAATGAAGGCCATAATGTAGTGTAATGATTTGATTCTTTTAGCTTAAATTCAATTTCAATTTCCAATTGTTCATTCAATAAATAAACAATTTTATCACTTAATTTTAAGTTTTTCTCAAAGTTATTGCTATTCAATCGAACAACAATAAACACTTTTTTCTCAGAAGGTTGTGAATTAATATTGCTTATGTAGTTCCAACTTTTGGAATCGATTATTTGTGTTCTGAAAAGCGTTGGTGAATAAATAGAATCCTTGTAATTTAGTTTTATTGGAGAGTTATCAATCTCGATACTTGTATTAAATTCTTTTTTACGAATGAGCTTACCATCCTTAAGGTTTACTGTAAATATATTATTTGAAAACTTTGAACCAATAAAAAGTTTGTTATTCAAACAGCCATAAACTGGAAACAAGGCAGGGAAAACATACTCATCCTCTTCATATAAATCAATATTAAATTTATCGTAAATAGCTAACAGCCTTTGTTCTTTCAAATCTAATTTAAATCCAAATGGTGTTTTTTGGTATTCTTTTCTTACAGATTCAATTGCCTGATTAACTTTATTATCTAGATACAATAATTTCAAACTCTCCTTATTTACTGTAAGGCTAGAACTCCAATACGGTTGCACAATTATGAATTGATTATCAGATACAATTTTAGCATTATGAAAATTGTAACTATTCATTCTATACTCTTCAGGCAATAAAGCATTTAATTCAAATTCTTTTAGAATAACAGATTCATCATTTATATGATAGATTACATTTTCATCACTTAAAAGATAAATGTTGTTTTCATCAGCGATCATAACATTTCTTAGCCTATTGAAATGACTTGCCAAATTTGTTAAATCTATTTCATTCAAAATAGTTGAATTTCGATCAACAAATACGATGCGTTTTTCTGTTGAATACGACGTAAAATAAAAGACTTCTTCTTTGTCCATGAAGTTGAACAATACACCAGACAATGATGTTAAGTAAGCAATAGGTAATTCTAAGGTTATGCTTCCTTCATAGGAGAATTCCTTTTTTTCTTCAACTAATTTGTCCGAGCCTTTTGAGGTACATTCTTTAGGCTTGCAATAAAAAAAAATTGCAACCAATAGTAAAATAAGAGTTTTTCTCATGCATTTTTGAAAACTAAACCCTAATAATCAAATTCATATGCAAAAACTATGTCAGTACCATCATCAAATACTGCATAGACTTTTGAGTTAGAAACATCATAAATTCTTTCAACGTAATAAGTTCCATTAATTACACCGTCAGTAAGTGTCTGTCCAAAATAGTAATCTGCTGAATCATTGTTGTTTGTGAAAGTATCAGTAATATAATCATCATTTGAATCAAAAAATGTTGTGTTATTTGTCATGCTAGGCCCAGCATTTGTTAGTGCATACACACAATCACATTCTCCATTTCCTAAACCTATAACCTCTGTTGGGCAAGCAAGACAATCTTCAAAGTTTGAATCCTCGTCTTTAAAAACAAATTCAGCAGTTCCACTGACTCCTCCGAGAGATTTCATGTTATCACTATTTGTCTTATCTCCTAAAAATGTCGATTGATTTACATTATGACTTGAAGCAAGTTCATTACCATTTTTTGTACATGACACGTAAGCAAAAGTTGGGATGAATACAAAAAGGAGAAATTTCAAATTATTCATTATTGCATATTTTTTTGGTTTTCAGAATGTTAAATTAGTATTTATTTTTTACTTTCAATACTAACCATGGGATCAATAAATTCTAACAACAATAAATATGTTGATTAATCAATTAAAAATAATTAACAATAAGCTTACAGCTCATCGGACATTTAGGTATGAACCCAGAGGTAAAAAACCTTGAAAGCGGAAAAACCGTGGCTAAGCTCTCACTTGCGACGCAAGAGACCTATAAAAATCAAGAAGGTGAAAAAGTTCAAGATACCACATGGCACAGGCTTGTGGCTTGGGGAAAACAGCTGAGATTGCAGAGAAATATTTGAAGAAAGGTAGCGAAGTGGCCATTGAAGGTAAATTGGTAAACCGCTCATACGAAACCGCAAATGGGGAGAAGAAATACATTTCCGAGGTTTTGATCAACGAAATATTGATGTTGGGTAGTAAATCTTAGTCTTCCAAATTACTTGAGAAAAAAGAGGGGCTTAGGCCCCTTTTTTTATTTCATTGAGGTCACTTCTTTTATTTGGAGCGTTTTTAATTTTTTCAATTTTTCATTGAGTCGTTGCACATTCAGTTCAAGATCGCAAAGTTGTTTGCCATTGATCATTAATTGCTCTCCTTGCTCCCGTATACCTTGCTGCAATGGTGCAAGCAATTGAAAATATTCGACACCCAATAAAGTGTTCTCTTGGTCAATAATTTTTACTGCCTCTGGGTATAAACTTTGCACTTCATCAGCCATAAATCCAAACTCTAGTTCCCCATTTCCATCGATTAGCGTGTATTCATAAGCATTCAATTGCTTGAGTTTGTTGAGTTGTTTTTCTAGTGGACGAATGCCTTTTTTGAGTCGCCGATCAGAAACATCTGTTAAATTGCCAACATATGTTATGTCCTGAGAAACATTGATGTCACCATTTATTATAACTACATCATTACTGAAATTAGCAAAAATTAAAGGTGTATTGCTTGCACTATTTTCTATATACAATCGGTTACCTGCAGTAGTTTGGCTGCCAGAAAGGTAACCTATGTAAATGCCACGATTATTATTGACTTCATTGCCTGCCTCTGTCCCAATTGCAACATTAAAGGATTGGTTTGCACCACTCTGTAATGTTCTATTGCCCATAGCTGCAGCTGACCTCCCATTGGTGCTCGAGGACATAGACGAATTACCGACTACAGTATTGTTAAAACGATCAAAATGCTGCTGCAATGCTCGATATCCAATTGCAGTATGGTTGTCAGAGCTAGCATTCGATAGCATTGCTTCACTTCCTATGCTTACGGTTCTCCGCACATCAGAAATGGCTTCAGAAGACCTATTTCCTGTTGCAACATTGTCATTTTCAATACTGAGGTTAAGCATGCTTTGATAACCAATGGCTACATTCCTTGAACCCACACTATTGCTTCTGCCAGCTGATCTTCCTAAAAAAACATTACGGTTGTCCGATAAGTCATCATTTAAACCAGATTCTTGACCCCATAAAATTGTGTTTCCTGTGTTTAATACGTCTATTCTACCCACCCTATATCGATATATCTCAGGGCCTGCTAAATAAAAACGCAATTGATCGTTATCCAATGTAAACTCAGCAAATATTCTTGTGTCGGCATCTGAATCGCCGATGCCGTCAAGTAATCCACCTCCTGAAACAAATTCCACCCAATTTCCGCTTACGGAGTACCAGTAGCTGTTGGTGTTGGTCTCATAGACCCATAACCCATCTGCAGGGCTTACTATGTTTCTACGCTGAACTGAGGTCATTCTAGGAATCAAAACCCCTTTATTGTTGCTGAACGCCTCCAATACAGAAGATGAATGAGGATTGGTTGTATTTATGCCCACTTGATTTTGAGCGACTAAGGTTGCTGTGTATAGAACAGAAAAGAAAAAAAGTACGCTTACTGACTTATTCATGCTTGGCTTTATTTAAAAGCTGATCTACTTCTGCATTCAATTCATTCAGCGTATTGTTGGCTTTACTCAATCTTTTTTCTTGATGCTCAATGATGTTTTGTTGTTCCTTAAGTGCTTGCAATAACAATGGAATCATTTGCACATAACTGACACCTAAATAACCTTTTGAGGCATTAACTTCCTTAACAAGATTGGGGAAATACTCGAGAACCTCCTGTGCGATGAATCCAAACTCAACATTTTTCTCTTTGTCCTTTTTTAGAGAGTATGAATACCCTGTTAAGTTCATTAATGAAGGGAGTACGTCATTCAATGATTTGATATTTTCTTTTAAACGTCTATCGGAAACATCAGTAATTGTACCTACGTAAGTAATGTCTCCAGTTACATTTAAATCTCCATTGATGTCAATCACATCCGTCGCGAAATCACCATAAATTAAGGGTGTTGTAGAACTACTTGATTCTATGTACAATTTGTCATTTCCGGTTTCATTCCTTCCAGCTTGGTAACCAATAAATATATTTCTCGAACCTAAAGAGTTTTGACCTGCTTGTCTTCCCAAAGCAGTGTTTTCACTTCCCGATGTGTTGTTTTGCAAGGCTTGTGCACCCAAGGCCACATTTGAACTTCCAGTTGTCAAATCTTGAATCGAATTCTGCCCAACAGCAACATTGTCGGTACCAGTCACTAAACTTGACAGCGAATTATACCCTAGGGCTATGTTGTTGTTTGAACTAGAAGCCGCATCTAGGGCATTGGCACCAACTGCGATATTAAAACTACCAGTCGCATTCAAACGCAATGCGTCTTCTCCTATGCCAACATTGTCGTTACCAGTGGTATTTTGTTGCAAAGCCCGATACCCAACCCCTACATTCCTGCTACCACTAGTATTTTGCCTACCTGCGTTGGTTCCAACAAACACGACATTGTTGTTGGTGAGGTCATCGTTTTGCCCTGCATTTTGACCCAAAAACACTGAATTCCCATTATTTACAAATTCAAAGCGAGGACCGTCCATCCTAAAATATTCAGTTCCACCAAGGTCAAAGCGAATAATGTCTTCATCGGTGCCTTCCTCTACTTGCACTCTTGTATCGCCATCTGCATCTTGTATATTGTTTGTGCTTACAGAAGAAACGATTTCCACCCAAGTACTGCCATTAAAATACCAGAAAGTGCTTGTACTTGAATCAAACACCAATAAGCCTGTTGCGGGACTTCCAATTGAATTGCGTTGTCCTGTTGTCATTCGAGGAACTAATACGCCTTGTGTGGTACTAGAAATATCTAAAATGGACGATGCATGTGGATTATCATTGTTAATCCCAACAGCTTCTTGTCCTTTACAAATTGGCAATAACAGAAGAAGTGAGAGAGTTGCAAGCCATTTATTCATGGTCGTATAATTTGAAGTTTTGTCTGTTTTATTTCGTTCTTATGAATGAGTTGCAAGACATACTGACCGTTGACCAAATGATCAAGGTTTAAAAATACAATACCCTTATCAGGCACGGCATAAACATCATGCAAGAGTTTGCCTTGAAGATCAAACACCTTGATCTGACTTTTCATTTGAATCCCATCTATATAGAATTGACCAGTTGATGGGTTAGGAAAAATAGAAGATTGAATATCCCATTGTAAATCGTCAGTCGAATTAATCAAACTGTTTGGACAAGCGGATGATTCTGTTGAATCATCTTCGAATGAAAAATTTAATGTAAACTCATTTTCGGAAATCCCTTTTTCCAATTTAATGCTCAGATCATTTGTATCACTTAGCAAATAATTACTAGCAAATAATTTGTCTTTCAAATAAATACAATTCATCTTCTCAGGTTTCTCAATAATTTTTATTGAGTGGTAAGCACTCTTTGGGTATTTAAACTTTAATTGGAGTGAACGGATTTTAGTAGATATTGCCAATCCTAAAATAGAATAATTTACATTATTCAGTTCTGCCGAAATGTATGACAATTGTTGATTGCCATATAACTTATAGGCATCTTCATCTTCCGAAAACTCATCTAATCCTTCTTCCTTAAAATGAACAAGAAATTCGTCACATAGCTCTTCACGACATAATTGAAGTCTCAGTTTATTTTTTGGGCTATTCAGCTCAATAAAGTCTTCATCAACAGCCGATTTTACAGTTTCATCCATACTTAATGATGGATTAGATGCATTCGCTTTTACGAAAAACGCCTGCGAGGAGGCGATAAGTCTTGAACCCCCATTGTTGGAATTTCCATTAACATAAGTGCTATAGTTTCCTGTATTACCATCGTAGATATATACAGCATTGTCAATGTTTGTACGGACAAAATTTGGATGATCCCAATCAATGGTTGACGGATAAGGATTTGACAACAAATTCCATCCATCTTGATCCAAAGGCTGTGCAGGATCATCAAAAAAAGTTACAGGCAAGGCCAATGATCCCTGATAAATTGGACCTTGAACATCTAGAACAATATCAGAATTACCCATGTACACACTTAACCCTTGACCAAGACCAACAGTATTTGTGATATTGGTTGCTAATTGATAACGATTGTTATTTATACCGCCCTTGGTATCGTCATAAAATCGAACATTGTTAAAATTGAATGATGGAAACTCCGAACCAGGAAAACCTGTCAAAACAATGTCGTCTGACCATTCAGATAAATTTACATTTTGCACAGGCATACCAACAAAGCGATAATTGTAATTGGAGGTATTTATGAATCGCTCAATGATTAGCTGTCCGGTTATGTTGCCTGAATTTATTACGTCTATTCTTGCTGTACGAATGTTATCTGAATTTAAGATTAATTCATTATTTGTCGTGAATAACCCATTATCTAAAAACAGCGTGTGATTTATTTGACTTCTACCACTAATTATATTTACCCCAGACACATTGTTGATTCTTAAAATGTAAAATGAAGTTGTACCAGAAATATTTTGTGATTGGCTGCCATTGAAAAAAACAGTTCCTGCACGTTCAAATACTTTTCCTGAGCCTAAATTCATCCAATCTCCTAGCAGTCTAATGTTGCCATTATTAAGGACTCTTGCTGAATCTCCTGCATCTGAGATAGTGACATCACCATCAATGAACAATTCACTGCTGTTTTGAACAGTTAAACGAATACCATCTCTTAATGTCAAAGCAGATTGAGCACTTAATTCGATTTGAGCGCATAGAATAACCAAGGCCAAAAGTAGTTGACGATATTTTTTGAGGACCTCATTCACAATAAAAAAGAGTTCGATTCAATTTTAGTCATTAGCTTGAATGATTAATCAGAAAATTAGTCATCAAGAAGGATCAATTTGTAGAGACAAATAAGCTTTTATTAACAGTCAGACTGCAATAAGTTGTTTTGCGATAGCTTAAATAAACTTTACCTTTGGGCAGTTCAAAAACAAGCTATTCAATGAGAGATTTATTTGACAAACTCAATGCAAACCCGGGCCCACTTGGCCAACATGCAAAAGAAAGTCACGGTTACTTTACTTTTCCAAAATTGGAGGGAGAGATTAACAATAGAATGATGTTTCGTGGAAAAGAGGTGTTGCAATGGAGCCTTAACAATTATCTAGGATTGTCAAATCATCCTGAAATAAGAAAGGCAGATGCTAAAGCATCAAAAAGATGGGGTTTGGGTTATCCTATGGGAGCAAGAATGATGTCCGGCAATTCGATATTGCATGAAAAGTTAGAACGTGAACTTGCAGCATATGTGTCTAAACAAGATGCCATTTTACTCAATTTCGGTTATCAAGGATGTATGTCCGCCATTGATGCTTTGGTAGATAGAAACGATGTCATAGTATATGATGCAGAATCCCATGCTTGCATCATTGACGGTGTAAGACTGCACCAAGGCAAGAGATATGTTTACAAGCACAACGACATGGAAGTACTTGAAAAACAACTACAAAGAGCAACTAAGTTAGCCTCTGAACAAAATGGTGCTATCCTCCTAATCACAGAAGGTGTCTTTGGGATGAGTGGTAATCAAGGAAAATTGAAAGAAATTGTAGAGCTGAAGAAAAAATACAATTTCAGACTTTTTTGTGATGATGCGCATGGAATAGGAACAAT
The DNA here is from genome assembly GCA_002713165.1 of Verrucomicrobiota bacterium. Taxonomy (GTDB): domain Bacteria; phylum Bacteroidota; class Bacteroidia; order Flavobacteriales_E; family Vicingaceae; genus PAVT01. The sequence continues at coordinate 1,763 of PAVT01000056.1, read as the reverse complement.
GGGACCGACAGGTGCAGGAACTGGAGAGGCTCAAGGCGTGCAAGATGGGATTGATGTATATTTTGGAACATTCGCAAAGTCATTTGCAAGTATAGGAGCATTCATTGCAGGTGACGAAAATGTTATTAATTATTTAAGATACAATACCAGATCTCAAATCTTTGCAAAATCACTGCCAATGCCATTGGTTGTTGGGGCAAGAAAGCGTCTAAAAATGATGCAAACAATGCCTGAACTTCGAGAAAAGTTATGGACCATTGCCAACGGTCTGCAAGACGGATTGGTAAAAGCTGGATTTAACATTGGAACCACAAACACTCAAGTAACACCGGTGATTTTAGAGGGAGGATTGGGAGAAGCTACGAATCTTACGTTAGATCTGCGCGAAAATCATAACCTCTTCTGCTCTATTGTGGTTTATCCAGTAATACCAAGAGGAATGATCATTCTGCGATTGATTCCAACCGCAATGCATACCATGGAAGATGTAAAGTACACCATTGACACCTTCAAAAAAGTAAAAGATAAGCTTCATGCTGGTGAATACAAATCAGACGAAATAGCTTCTGTTTAAACGGATTTCGCTTAATATTTGTAATTCAAATATCGAAGTACCTCTGCGTTTGCTTTTGAAGCGGCCTTTTCATCGAAATGTTCACTAGATGGATTAGCAAATGCATGGTCTGCATCAAAGGAAAGAATGTTTACTTCTTTGTACGCTTTAATCATATCGTTCTGAAAATTCTCTGCAACTTCTTGATTTATCCAGGCGTCTTTCTCGCCATAAATAAACAGAACGTCACCTGCAATCTTGGCAAGTTCATCTACATCCCTTATCGGCATGCCATAAAACATTACCGTGGCTACAGATCTTTCTTCTGCTCGAATAGAAGCTTTTAGCGCCCAACCACCTCCAAAACACCAACCCATAGTGCACATTTGAATGTTCTGTTTTGGCAAACTATTCAGCACTGCATCAATAATGCTATAGATCCTTTCCTCATCAGCACCTTGCATAAGTTCTTTGGCCTTTTCTCGGTCTTTTGCAAGCTCCCCATCGTAAAGGTCGATGGCAATTACATTGACTTTTTTTAGTTTTTCTTGCCATTTATCTGCTTCTAACTGAATGTTTTTATTCAATCCCCACCATTCATGAAATAGCAATAAATATTGATTTGAAGCTTTTTGAGGACGAACAATGTATGCGCTTGCATCTTTATCGTTCGAAATCGAATATTTGACCCATTCACCTTTTGGCTCCTCTTTCGAAGCCTCAGACAAAGTATGTTTGCTTCTAAAATTTTCTTGATCTCCTAAAGATTTAAAATCTGAACTTTTAGTTCTGCCCTTGTTCGCTGAATCGCATCCGATCAGCACACTTAAAAGAAGAACAACCACTGTAGTCAATATTGCTTTCATCCTGTATGATTGAGGTTAATAAATTCCATTGCTTTCACTACATGTTCTTCTCCGTTGAAAAGTGCTGAGTGAAAAAATTCTACTTTTCCCTTTTCATCGACCAAATAAGTCACTCTCAAAGGCAATAAACCCATCATTTTAGAAGCTCCAAAAAGCTTCCTGACCTTGCCATGTGGATCACTCAACAGATCAAAACTCAATTGATATTTTTCACTAAATCGTTGATGCGATTTCACCGAATCTGAACTTATGCCTATTACATCATAGCCTTTTTCTAAGAAAGCAACTTGCCATTTTTTTATGCTGCATGCTTGTTTGGTACACTCCGGTGTTTGATCCTTGGG
>PAVT01000055.1 GCA_002713165.1 Verrucomicrobiota bacterium | reverse complement strand
GCGCTTGAATTAATGCCCAATCTACTTGAAGACTATCGCTCAAATCCATCAGCATCCTTAGTCACAATACGGTGTGCGCCTTGGAACTTCAAAGACAATGTATTGCTTATGGGTGATGCTTCACATGCCATCGTTCCGTTCTATGGCCAAGGCATGAACTCCGGTTTTGAAGATTGCAGCGTTTTTGACGAAATATTCGAATCTAGTGAAAGAGATTGGTCAGTTGCATTCGAAGAATTTTCTAGAAAGCGAAAAGCAGATGCAGATGCCATTTCCAATTTGGCATTGCAGAACTACATTGAAATGAGAGATCTTGTGGCTGATCCTTCCTTTCTTTTGAGGAAAAAAATTGAACAGAAGATATTCGAGAAGCACCCAGACAAATGGATGCCTTTGTATTCTCAAGTGACATTTAGTCACATCCCCTATTCAAAAGCACTGGCTGCAGGAGATCGTCAAAGAGGAATAATGGATCGAATCATGAGCAAAGAAAACATTGAAGAGATTTGGGACAGTGAAGAAATTGAAAATGAGATCTTACACTTGGCGAGCAATGCCTAAATCTTGTACAGCATATCTTATTTTATTTTTGATTTCGATTGGTGCACATGCCCAATTGACAAAAGACATTTTTCCTCTGAATAGAGAATTTAAAAATGGCGGATTTTACCTTAGTCCACTGTTGACTTATTCTTACGGACCAGAAACAAAAAATAACCTTAACTTCAATGACACCCTGTATCAGTATCGTCTCAACGAGCTTGGACAATTGAGGTATGGAATAGAGCTTGGATGGTTTCAATCGTTCGAAAATCCACTATTAGTGCACTATGTAGAAGGCGGAATTTCATACAGAAGATTTGATGGAAATGTTGAACATGATGGTGAGCTTTTATTACCCGACCTCACCGAACTAAACTTCACATCTACAAACAATTTTAGCATGCAAACGATTGCAGCGAGTTTTAGGGCTGTTCATGTAAAGCAACTTGGAAAGATGAGCTTTTTGAACCTCGGATTGGGTACAAATGTGAATTATTTACTTTCCTCTAAATACGAGAGAAAAGGAATGTATCCAGTAGATAAATCAACTGAAAAATTCCCCTCTGAATTGCACGTGCAATTGCATTTTCAAGCCGGAATTGGGTTGCGATTAACTGAACAAGTGTTGTTCGTTCCTCACATTGAAATACCTTTTGTCAACGCCTATCCTACAGATGACTTATTCCCTCCATTTAATTTCTTCAATGGAGACACTTTTCCTGTCTTGATGGGATTTAAATTGATGTTTCTTCGAAAGGACCCTTTCAATTGCAACGCCCCCATATATAACGGACCTGCCACGCAATAATTAAAAGAAAGGGTTCGTCCTTCGCTCTATTCCGACCTTGGTTTCAGGCCCATGGCCCGAATAAACAATGGTTTCATCTGGAAGGGTAAATATCTTTTCTTGAGTGTTCTTTATCAAGAGATCGTGCTCCCCACCTGGCAAGTCGGTACGCCCAATGCTTCCATTGAAAAGGACATCTCCTCCAATCAATAGTTTTTGCTGCGGATGAAACAACACCAAATGATCAGGCGCATGACCCGGTACATATATAATTTCTAAAGTAGAGTTCCCAAAACTAAATTTATCCCCTTCCTTCTTGGTAACATCAATTGGAGGGCTTTCTGTGTATGGGATTTGATACATTTTAGCGGATCGGTTGGCTAAATCTAACATAGGGAATTCGCTAGAATATCCATACAAATCAACACCATACCTTGCCTTTACGAATGCATTGCCTAAAATATGATCGATGTGTGCATGGGTATTGAACAATTTAACTACCTTCAATTCATTTAGAGCAACAAAGTCACTGACTAACTGTTCTTCATTTTTATCAAAACATCCTGGATCAATGATCACGCATTCTTTAGATTGATCGTAAAGAATGTAGGTGTTCTCTTGAAAAGGATTGAACGTAAATTTTTCGACATGTATCATAGGAATGTAAAAGTAAGTCTAAGGCTTTAAATGCTTAATTTTATTGACCTTTTTAATCAATTTCATGCGCTGGAATAAAATCCATTTTCGCATATTTTCGTTGGCTTTGCTTTTCTGTTTAGGATTAAATCCTGAACATACGAAGGCACAATTCTACAATGGAAGTCAAACAACGTTTGGGCAAAATCGCGTGCAATACGATGATTTTTATTGGCAATTCTACCGTTTTGATCGATTTGAGACTTATTTTTACACAGGTGGCAAATCCTTGGCAGAACACACAGCGAAATACGTCAATGCAAAAATACCAGAATTAGAAAAGTTTTTAGATTATTACTTGGATGAGCGTGTGCAATTCATCATTTACAACAAGCAATCCCACTTTCGTCAAAGCAACATTGGATTATCAACTACTGAAGGCTCTAACATCGGTGGTGTAACACGTATTGTTGGATCCAAGGTGTTTATCTATTTTGATGGGGATTATGGCACCTTTGAACAACAAATTGATGCTGGTTTATTAAAAGTGCTGATTTACCAAATGTTATATGGAGGAAACTGGAAGGAAGTGTTGAGAAATTCTGCGCTTCTAAACCTGCCAGAATGGTATCTAAATGGGCTTATATCTTACCTCACAGACCCTAACAACCCTAGAATACATGCTCAATTGAAGGATGGTATACTCAGTAATAATTTTCAAAAATTTAATGCCCTTTCTAACGAAGAAGCTCTTGTCGCAGGACATGGCCTGTGGAAATACATTGACGAAACATTTGGTAAACATGTAATTTCCAATATTCTTTACATGACGAAAGTGAGCAGAGAAATTAATGATGGATTCGCATTGATCTTGGGTGCTCCTCTCGAAGATCTCTATAAAGATTGGTTTCTAAATGCTCAAAGAGAATTCAATGAAGATGAAAATTTACCAAGTAACGCTTTAGGCGAATCTCTTGATATTAAGATCAAAGAGAACAGGAGGTATCAAAATTTTTCTTCTGACTCATCTGGTCGTTTTTATGCTTATTCAACAAATCAATTGGGCAAGTACAAAATATATCTTTACGATCGCTTGAACAACAAACGGATAAAAATTTACAAAGGGGAAAGAAAACTAGAACGCATTCAAGACTACTCTTTCCCAATTGTCAAATGGCACCCAAGTGGCCGCAGCCTCACCTTCATTACCGAGAAAAAAGGAGACATCTACTTCTTTTCATACAATCTTGAGAATAGAAGCCTTAATGGCAAACCAATATTTAAAATGGAAAAGGTGCTTGATTACAACTTTCATCCAGATGGAAAAACATTCATTTTTTCTGGCATCAACGAAGGCCGATCTGATCTATTCCTCTACAATATTCTTGGAAATACTCAACAGAACCTGACCAATGATATCTACGATGACTTGGAACCGGTTTTTGACCCTGATGGAAAAAGAATTTATTTCATCTCTAACAGAGACAATGACAGCCTTAACTTGTTTCATGAAGAGAATGAATTCAAACATGAAAAGGATGTATTTGTATACCACTTGGATAGAAAAGCGGATAGAATAATGTCTGTGACCAATACTGCTTTGAAGGATGAGCGAAATCCAATTGTTTCTGGGGGAACCTTGTATTATTTGGAGGATCATCAAGCTAAAAGTATTCGTAAATCAGCAATATATGACAGCTCCATTAGCAGAATTGACACCACCATACATTATGATTACTTCTACAAGACTGAAACAGAAGGAATTTACAATCGTAACATACTACATCAGCAATCTAACGCTAATCATTTCATTAATCAGATTCATTTTATTGATGGGAAATATGCACTTCTCACCAAAGATTTGAATAAAACTTTTGAGGAATCTACGGGTCCAAAATCTAATCAAAAACAAGATGAAGTTTTTGAAGAATTGCTCAAAGAAAAAGCATTAAAAGTAAAAATATTTGATGCATTTTCTTATGTAGAGAAAGAGATGGACATCAATGATTATCAATTTTCTTCGAGCAAAAAAGCAGTTGCCAAAGTTTCACCAAAAAGTGAAGTCAAAGAAGTATCAGCTGATGACTTAGATTTTCCTACGCAGAGAATTTACCGTTTAAATTTTAGTCCTGACAACAGCATTTTGCAGTTAAACAACAATTTCATCAACGGTCAATATCAAATATTTAATGGAGGTCCATACATCAACCCTGGTGTTGGTGTCAACAGCAAAATGGGCATAGTAGATCTAATGGAGAATCACAGAATTTACGGAGGATACCGTTATTCGGGTGATTTGATTGAATATTCAATGACTTATCAAAATCTAACTCACAGATTAGACAAGGCATATACCGTTTCTAGAACAAGACAACGAGTGACAGACAACACATTTATCTTTAACGGAAACGCTCAAGACAATATAAACCCACCATATGACATCAAAACACTCAGGGGCTCTGTAGACCTTATTTGGCCTTTTAGTGAAGTGACAAGCTTAAGAGGAGTTGCCAGTCTCAGAAACGATAAAATCGTGCCTCTATCAAGCAGTCAATTTAATTTGCAAGCTGAAATCATCGATCAATATTGGGTATCTGCCAAAATTTCTTATGTCTTTGACAACACAAGAAAAATTGCATTGAATATCAAGAATGGAACGCGCTATAAATTTTTTGCTGAACAGTTCCAGATGATTTACAGTGAGCAAGAAAACACCAACGCTTCTGATTTTACAGTCATTGGCCTTGACTTTAGGCACTATCAAAAAATTCACAGAGAATTTATTTTTGTTTGTCGATTTGCAGCAAGTGCGTCTTTTGGCTCCAACCCACTAATTTATTACTTAGGTGGTGTTGATGAGTGGTGGAAATCAGACATTTTTGATGAGTCCACCCCAATTGATCAAACACAGAATTATGGTTTTCAGGCCCTGGCTTCAAACATGCGAGGTTTTCTGCAGAATGTGCGCAATGGAAGTCGCTTTGCAGTAATGAACAATGAACTCAGATTACCTGTATTCTCATATTTTATCAATCGACCAATTCAATCTGAATTTGTAAAGAATTTTCAATTGATAGGTTTTGGAGACATTGGAACGGCTTGGGAAGGTTCTTCGCCATTTGCAGATGACAATCCACTCAACAATGAGACCCGCTTTACTCCTCCAATTACTGTAACCTATGAAAACATCAACGATCCGATTGTTGGGGGAGTTGGCTTCGGGCTAAGGTCTGTTTTGCTTGGTTATTTTATGAGGGCAGATTGGGCATGGGGTATTGAAAATGGAGATATAAGCAAGGAGAGTCAATTTATCTTTTCTTTAAGTTTAGACATTTAAATCAGCTGAATCATGAGTATAACGACATTGGTTATCTTGCTTTTAATCGGAATATTTGCCGGAATACTCAGTGGACTTATTGGAGTCGGAGGTGGCATCATTATCGTACCTGCTCTTGTGTACTTTTTGGGCGTTAGCCAACATACGGCTCAAGGAACTAGTTTAGCGCTCATGTTACCCCCCATTGGAATTTTGGCAGCCATGAACTATTATAAAGCCGGCGCCTTAAATATCAAATACGCAGCCGTCATTGCTGTTGCCTTTGTCATTGGTGGGTATCTCGGATCTAAATTATCAATTACCTACATTAATGAAATATTGATGAAAAAGATCTTTGGATTTATCTTGTTGATTGCGGCTATTAAAATGATTTTCTTTTCCAAATAGATGAAAGATACAATTCAAAAAGTTAAGCAACTGTCTGATGCCTTATTCGATGAAATTCAAAGCATTCGACATCATCTTCATGAGCACCCTGAGCTGTCTTTTCAAGAATATGAAACCGCTGACTATCTCATTTCTATGCTCAAAAAATGGGGCATAGAAATTGACCAGCGATGGGTGAAGACTGGTTTTACAGTTATTTTAGAGGGAAAGTATGAGGGCGCTACCATAGGGCTACGTGCTGATTTGGATGCGCTTCCAATACAAGAACAAAATCAAGTACCTTATGCCTCTCGCACCGAAAATAAAATGCATGCCTGTGGACATGATGTGCATGCTGCATGCTTAATGGGTGCCATTAAAATTTTACATGAATTAAAAGACAGTTGGGCGGGCAAATTGGTCTTTATCTTTCAAGCAGGCGAGGAAAAATTGCCCGGTGGAGCATCTCTGATGATCGAAGAGGGACTGCTAGATAAATACCAGCCTGAGCGTGTTATTGCACAACATGTTTATCCTGAATATGAAGTGGGATTGGTCGGATTCAAATCCGGAATGTACATGGCCTCGGCAGATGAAATATACCTTACGGTCAAAGGCAAAGGAGGACATGCCGCTTTGCCCCACAGAAATATAGACCCCATTGTGATTGCAGCCAACATAGTAGTAGAATTGCAACAATTGAGCAGCCGAATAGCACCTCCAACAATTCCTACTGTGCTCTCCTTTGGCAAAATTCAAGGAGAAGGAGCCACCAATGTGATTCCTGACACAGTCACTCTTGAAGGAACTTTGCGGACTATGGATGAAGAATGCCGTTCACTGTACCATCAAAAAATTCAACAAATCGCCCAAAAGATCGCAGAGGCGCATGGAGGGGAATGTGACGTAAATATCATAAAGGGATACCCTTTCCTCGTCAACGACACCATTGCCACAGCCTGCAGCAAAGCAGCAGCGGAAATTTATTTAGGTAGCCAAAATGTCAAAGAGTTGGATTTGAGAATGACAGCTGAAGATTTTGCTTATTTCTCACAACGATCTAAAGTGTGTTTTTATCGCTTAGGAGTTGGCAACAAGGAAAAGGAAATCGTGCATTCAGTGCATCATCCTAAATTCAATATCGATGAGTCAGCCTTAAAACACGGCATGGGTTTGATGGCATTCATTGCCCTTTGCAATCTAGAAGAAATTAATCAATCACAATAACTAGGTATCCACTAGTACGCCAAAACTCCTCTGGGTCAATAATGACTAGACTGTCAATTTGGTCATCAGAACCCATAAACAGATAAGATTCTTTTGGGTGTGTGGTGGCCAATTCTGCTTTTTTGGAGTAAATGAGAAAAGACTTTTGAACTCGTTTGTCAATGCGGCTAAAGTAAGTTTCATTAAAATCATCTTTTAGTTCTTGTTTGGCGCCAATTCCCAATACCCCACCTTCTTTCGTCAAAACTTTCTGATCTTTCAATTCCTTGAAGGTCCCGTAGGCATAGAAAGCCACATTCATGTCGTCAATCTGTTTGCGTATTGTCCGTTCCTTATTGAGTGTAAGGTCTCTTAATGAGTCCACAGAAAAATAGAGTTTATCAATCTTTAAATTCTTCTTCGCCAAGGCATCATTAAGTCTTGCGATTTCTCGATTTTTCTCTTCTAGGCGGCTTTGAAGATTATCGACCAACTTCCTAAACTGATCAATCTTGGTGTTTGAACTTGACAATTCATTTTTCAACTGCTCAATCAAACGTTCGTTTTGATGCATTAATTGGCTGATTTTCTCGATGTCTTCATTGATCGTAAACTCTCTCTCAACAATATCGGCAGAGTCAATGGATTGAATCTCAATCAACCCTTCTCTTCTCTTGATCTCGTTCAAGTTTTCTTGAATCTGATTAAAGGTGGATAACATTTGATTGATGACAGAATCATTTTTTTCAATGATCTTGGATGCTGCATTGTTAGTGTCATCTTGTAATTCATCAGGTCTGCTTTCACAAGACATCAGAAATACGATTAGAATGGGAAGGATAAGTTTATTCATGCGCTTGGAATGTGTTTCGAAAATAATCAATTGAATGCAAACTAATGTTCAAGTGCAGGTGCTTCTATCCAATCTCCATGCTCTCTAATTAAATCAATAAGTGCTTCAACCGCCTCATTTTCTGGAACATTTCGACGTACCACCTCTTTCTCTCTGTAGAGGGTAATTTTACCAGGCCCTGTCCCAACATAGCCATAATCAGCATCTGCCATTTCCCCAGGGCCATTTACAATGCAACCCATGATCCCAATTTTAACCCCTTTTAAATGCGCGGTTTCATTTCTAATTTTTGCTGTCGTTTCTTGTAAGTCAAATAAAGTTCTTCCACAAGAAGGGCAAGATATATACTCTGTTTTTGAGATTCGTGTTCTCGTCGCTTGAAGGATTCCAAAAGCTGTAGAAACAAGTTGTTGTTTGCTACAACAATCATTCGCATCTATCCAAATCCCGTCTCCTAAGCCATCAATCAACAACCCCCCCAAATCTGTTGAACTGAACAATTGAAAACTCTCCTCATCAAGATGGTGATACGACCTTTTGATCACAAGTGGACAGCTCACCATGAACAACATTAAATCTATAATAGCTCTTCGTTGTTCTGCCATACCATGCGCATTGTCTGTCTCTAAGACTAACACTAGGTTTGGCGTGTTTTTCAAGTATGAAAGTGTCTTTTGATTTGCAATTATTTCAGATGCCTTTATGCTCAAAAAGAAAGGTACATCCTCTTCAAAAGCCTCATGTTCCTTGGAACCAAAATTCAGAAGTGGATAAAACCCCTCTCTGTGTTTAGATGCTTTCCAAGTGTTAATGTCTTGAATTAGCCCCAAGGTTGTGGGCTTTTCAAAATCAATCTGGTGTTGCCCAATGTAGATAAAATCAACCGCTTGTTCTCGGAAGTTCCATTTATCAAGCGGCACTGAGTAGTTGTAGCCGAAAGGGAAAAAATTCGATGGCTTTAATTCAATCTCTTTTGACAAATTAGCCAGAACCACTGGAACATGCTTACCGCCAATATTTAAAACTGTGCCTGACTCACGTCTTTGGTAATTGTAAGGGTCTATTGGATTATCCTCAATTTTTTGAATAGAATTGTGGCCTACTCTGTCACGATAACGATGTGCCAATTTTCTTGCAACAGGTATTTCTGCTTCGGGCTCTTCGGTGAGAGAAACCCTTATGGTATCTCCCAAGCCATCTTCTAACAATGTGCCAATTCCAACAGCCGATTTAATTCTTCCATCCTCCCCATCTCCTGCTTCCGTTACACCGAGGTGAAGCGGATAATCCATTTCTTCCCTAATCATATGTTCTACCAACAACCTGTATGCCTGCACCATCACTAAGGTATTGCTCGCCTTCATGGAAAGCACAATGTTGTGAAAATCATTCTTGCGACAAATTCTAATAAACTCCATCGCAGATTCGACCATTCCTAAGGGTGTATCACCATATCTCCCAAGAATTCGATCTGAAAGAGACCCATGGTTTGTGCCAATGCGCATCGCAATATCTTCTTCTTTACATATATTCACCAAAGGTGCAAACTTTTCTTCTATGCGTTCAAGTTCAGCTTTGTAGGACTCATCGGTATATTCTAATTCCTCAAATTTTTTCTTGTCAGCATAATTTCCCGGATTAACCCTCACTTTCTCAACGATTCTGGCGGCAATTTCCGCAGCATTGGGAGTAAAATGAATGTCGGCAACCAATGGGGTGTCATACCCCTTGGATCTCAGGGCATCTTTAATAACGTCTAAATATTCTGCTTCCTTTTTGCTTGGTGCGGTAATTCGTACCAATTCACAACCTGCATCAATCATTCTAATGGATTGCTCCAACGTCCCTTGAAGGTTCATCGTATCTTCCGTTGTCATCGATTGCAGAAGAATTGGAGCCTCACCGCCAATGGTTTTTGTGCCCACTTTAACCGCTCTTGTTTTGCGCCGATGATATTTGACTAGGCTGTCACAGTACATTTTATAATGAAATTGGTTCATGTCCAAGCTTCCAAACTAATTATTCTTTTGGAATTATTTTACTATTCCATCGACTAATTAAACTCTTCCGTAGAAACATACAGTTCTTTAGTCTATTTGTTTTAACGAAGCATTCATTTTGACCGTATAATTGTAGAGATAATTTACCGTATCAGCCATCAGTTCAAACGAATTCACAAATGTAGCTGTTGAAAACACAGCCCTTGTCATCGATTACATTGCCAAATCGAAAGAAGTCATCTATGATTTATGTGATCTCAATGGTAAAATTCGAATTAGTGGTTTTCTTGAAAATAGTGGTTCAACGAAGGTAAATGTTCAACAACTTCTTCCAGGCAATTATCAACTCTTTATCATCGATGGTGGCACAGTGACAAAAACAAACGTTCAATTAAATTGAGCCCTTTTGTACAAATCTTTTAATTAAGGAAATAATCGTCTCCTTTTCCTCCAATACAGACATATGACCCGAAGATTTCAATGCTATGAATTGTCCCTGATCATTCAGATTTGACTGTTTTTTTAAGTCTTTAAAATTTAACACTTCATCCAATTCTCCTGCAATAAATAAAAAGGGGAAAGGCGCAAACTTTAACACAATTTCTCTTTCCTTTCTCAGTTTCATTCCCTCTATAGATGCTATAATTCCTTGAGGAGAACAATTCATGGCTTTGCGGAGATATGCCATTTTTATTGAATATGTTCCTCGACCATTTTTTCTGAAAAAAGTGTGTACCAATTGTTGCAGGGCCTTTTTTTGATCCCGTCTAACAAGACGTATGAGTTGGTCCCTTGATCTCTTTCTTTCAGGACTATCTCCTCTCGCCGTGGAGTTTATCATCACCAACCCTTTTACTTGATCTGGAAATAATTCTGCAAAAGCCAGACCAACGTATCCTCCCAAAGAATGACCTACCAGAACACATCTTCTAATTTTTAGCTGTTTGAGCAATGCTTGAATCAACTCAGCAATGTATTCCATTTGATGGACATACCCATAAACGTCAGAGTTTCCATGTCCTGGTATATCAATGGTTACTGTGCGAAATCTACTTTTCAGGGCTTTTGTGTAGGCACTCCAAATAGACTGGTCTCCTAAGAACCCGTGAATGAAGAGGATCGCACGTCCTTTTCCCTTATCAGTGTAAGAGATCTTGCCGCCACGGTAAACAAAATAAGCAGGCATTTACGCTCCCATTAACGCTTCTATCTCTTCTGCTTCGATGGGAATATTGGCCATAAGGTCTATGTATCCTTCCTCTGTAATTAGGATGTCATTTTCTAATCGAATACCCATGCTTTCCTCTCGAATGTATATTCCAGGCTCAACTGTAAATACCATGCCTGCTTCGATGGGTTTATACCAACTTCCTACATCATGAACGTCCAATCCTATATAGTGAGAGGTGCCATGCATAAAGTATTTTTTGTATGCTGGCCAATCAGGATTTTGCACATCGACCTCTTTTTGAGAGATCAGTCCCAAGAGAAGTAATTCATCTGTCATCATCTGCCCAACCTTTTTATGGTAGTCATTCAATGTAATGCCTGGTTTGAGAATGTTCATGGCTCCTCTCATCACTCTTAGAACAGCATTGTACACTTCTTTTTGTCTTGCTGTAAATTTTCCATTCACCGGAATCGTTCTTGTTAAATCTGATGCATAATTGGCATATTCCGCACCAAAATCCATAAGAATTAAATCGCCGTCTTTACATTCTTGATTGTTCTCGATGTAGTGCAAAACACATGCATTGAATCCTGAGCCGATAATTGGCGTATAGGCAAACCCTCTAGATCGATTTCGTAAAAACTCATGCATGATTTCAGCTTCAATTTCGTACTCCATGACTCCGGGTTTGATGAATTTCAAAATCCGATCTACTGCTTTTGCTGTAATATTACATGCCTGTTGCATCAAATCGATTTCCTCAACTTCCTTTACAGACCTTAAATAGTCCAAAATGGGGGCACTTCGATCATATTTATGATTGGGGTAGGCAGATTTTATCCAGTCTCTAAAACGATCTTCTCTTGTTTGTACTTGATTCGATGATCGCAAGTGTTCATTGTCACTTAAATAAATTCTTTCAGCTTCATAGACAACTGTTTGTAAAGTTTTTTCGAAATCTTTCAACCAAAAAATTGAATGAATCCCTGTGGCTTTTCTTGCCGCATCTTTGGTAAGTTTTTCTCCTTCCCAAATTGCAATCTCCTCATTGGTCTCTTTTAAAAATAACATCTCTTTGTATTTTTCATCAGGCGCATCAGGAAAGATGACCAGAATAGTCTCCTCTTGATCAACTCCAGTCAAATAGAAAAGATTGTTGTTTTGCCTAAACGGCATAGTTCCATCAGCATTGGTTGGCATTATATCATTAGCATTGAAAACAGCCAAAGAATTTGAAGCCATTTTTGCAGCCAATTTGGCTCTGTTTTTAATAAAAAGCTCTGCAGGTACAGGTAAGTATTTCATAAGATCATTTTCTGCTTCAAATGTAATGAAGTGTCTGTTGCTAAAGAAATGTAATCTATTTAGAACAAACTCTCAACACAGTTGTCTTAAACATAATTAAAGGAAATTTTAATTACTTATTAAGAATGACTCTAAATAATGATATTGAATTGTTTTTATTGTTTGTCAGTCATTCAAGAATTAACTTTGTTCAAGCAATTATCATCTCAAAATAAATAAGGTTAAGATGAGCAAATCTAAAGGATTAATTAAATCACACATTGTCAAGAAATATTGGATGGCTTTCACAGGTCTTTTCTTGTGTTTGTTCCTGCTTGGTCATCTTGCAGGCAATCTACAATTGTTTATACCCGGCTACAAAGGGCAACTTCAATTCAATGAATATGCAGTCTTTATGACTACTAATCCAGCGGTAAAGCTGCTTTCGTATGTCACTTATATAAGCATTCTGTTTCATGCAATCGATGGCATAGTTATAAGTGTAAACAATAAAAAAGCCAGACCACAAGGGTATGCCTTCAGCAGACCTGGAGCAAATTCTATTTGGTCCTCCAGAAATATGGGAATTCTTGGTACCATCATATTTGTTTATATCGTTGTTCACATGCAAAATTTCTGGTACCTCTACAAGTTTGGTGAAGTTCCCTATCAAAAAGCAGAAGATAACTTATCCCCTTTACTAAACGATGGCACTGTTGTAAAGGGCGGCGAAATAATCAACGGAGAAGTGGTATCCAATGGAGAAGTAATCGGTATAGCAATGAAAGATTTGTACACAGTGGTATTGGATGGATTTCAAAACCCCGTATTGGTCGCCTTTTATGTTATTGGTATGGTTGCCATTGCCTTTCATCTGGTGCATGGTTTTCAAAGTGGTTTCCAGTCATTGGGTTTACGCAACAAGAAATACAGCCCTATGATCAATAAGGCAGGATTTGCTTTTGCCATATTGGTGCCAGCCTTATTCGCCATCATCCCCATATACATGTTCATCCGATTGTAGTCCAATTTTGAAATTGAAGAAATGAGCTTAGATTCTAACATACCTGAAGGTCCACTCAAAGACAAATGGACAAATCATAAAAACAACATCAATTTGGTCAATCCGGCCAACAAAAGAAACATTGATGTGATCGTTGTAGGAACTGGTTTAGCCGGAGGTTCTGCCTCAGCTACCTTAGCCGAGTTAGGCTACAATGTAAAGACATTTTGCTACCAAGATTCCCCAAGACGCGCACACTCCATTGCGGCGCAAGGAGGCATCAATGCCGCAAAAAATTACCAAGGAGATGGTGATTCGACTTATCGTCTATTTTACGATACGATAAAAGGTGGTGATTATCGCTCTAGAGAAGCCAACACCTATCGCTTAGCAGAGGTTTCTGCCAACATTATTGATCAGTGTGTTGCCCAAGGTGTTCCCTTTGCAAGAGATTATGGCGGTTTGTTAGACAACAGATCATTTGGAGGAGTTTTAGTTTCTAGAACATTTTACGCAAAAGGTCAAACAGGCCAACAATTGCTTTTAGGTGCTTACTCGGCAATGAACCGTCAGATTGCAAAAGGGAAAATAAAAATGTACAACCGTCATGAGATGCTTGACGTAGTGATTGTTGATGGAAAAGCTAGAGGAATCATTGCAAGAAATCTAGTCACAGGAGAAATAGAGCGTCACTCAGCGCATGCAGTTGTGCTTGCATCAGGAGGTTACGGCAACGTTTTCTTTTTGTCAACAAATGCAATGGGTTCTAACGTAACTGCAGCTTGGAAGGCGCACAAAAAAGGTGCATATTTTGCCAATCCCTGCTATACTCAAATACATCCAACTTGCATTCCTGTGCACGGAACACAACAATCAAAACTGACCTTAATGTCAGAATCACTCAGGAATGATGGTAGAATATGGGTGCCCAAAAATTTAGAGGATGCTAAAGCTGTTCGTGAGGGAACCCTTAAACCAACCGACATTTCTGAAGAAAATCGCGATTATTATTTGGAGCGTAGATATCCCTCCTTTGGAAACCTTGTTCCTAGAGATGTTGCATCAAGAGCAGCCAAAGAGCGCTGTGATGCAGGATACGGAGTTGTAAATAACGACACCAATGAAGGTGTATTTCTCGATTTTTCTGCTGCAATCGATCGCTATGGCAAGGAAGAAGCGCACGTAAGAGGCATAGAGAATCCATCGACTGATGAGATCAGAAAGATGGGCAAAAAAGTGATCGAAAGTAAATACGGGAATTTGTTCGAAATGTATCAGCAAATAACTGCTGAGAACCCTTATGAAACGCCCATGAAAATTTATCCTGCTGTTCACTATACGATGGGTGGTTTATGGGTAGATTATAATTTGATGACCAATGTAAAGGGGTTGTACTCTATTGGTGAAGCTAACTTCTCCGACCACGGAGCAAATAGATTGGGTGCTTCTGCTTTGATGCAAGGGTTGGCAGACGGTTATTTTGTCTTGCCATATACAATCGGAGATTACCTAGCGGCAGATATACGTACAGGCAAAATCTCCACTGAGCTGCCAGAATTTAAAGAAGCCGAGCAAAAAGTAACTGCTCAAATTGAATCCTTACTGAAGAACAATGGTAGTAAAACCGTAGATTATTTTCACAAGAAATTAGGCTTGATCATGTGGAACAAAGTCGGCATGGCAAGAAGCATAGAAAGCTTGAACCAAGCCATTGAAGAAATTGCTGCCTTAAGGGAAGAGTTTTGGAATGATGTGAAAGTTCCTGGAGACGCTAATGAACTCAACAGTGAACTTGAAAAAGCAGGTCGAGTTGCTGACTTTCTTGAGCTGGGTGAATTGTTTGCAAGAGACGCCTTAGAAAGAGACGAATCCTGTGGTGGTCACTTCCGTGAAGAATTCCAAACAGAAGAAGGAGAGGCCTTACGTCGTGACGATGAATTTGCATATGTAGCTGCATGGGAATATACAGGAAAACCATCAGAAGCCATTGTGCACAAAGAAGATTTGAAATTTGAAAATGTAGAACTGAAAACACGTTCTTATAAATAGATATTTATGTCAGGAGCTAAAGGATTAGATTTAACATTGAAGATTTGGAGGCAAAAAAATGCCCAGTCGAAAGGAAAGTTGGAAACCTATCAGTTGAATTCGGTTTCTCCAGACAGTTCTTTCCTTGAAATGTTAGACATATTGAACAATGAGTTGATTGAAAAAGGAGAAAGCCCTGTAGAATTTGATCATGACTGTCGAGAAGGTATATGTGGTGCTTGTTCACTATACATTAATGGTGAACCGCATGGTCCAGGTAAACGAATAACAACTTGCCAGTTGCACATGCGTTCATTCAATGATGGAGACACAATCTACATCGAACCATGGAGAGCCAGAGCTTTTCCAATCATCAAAGACTTGGTCGTGGACCGCAGTGCTTTTGATCGAATCCAGCATGCAGGAGGTTACATCTCTGTAAACACCTCAGGAAATACACAAGATGCCAACGCTATTCCCATCGAAAAAGAATATGCAGATGAAGCATTTGATGCAGCTACATGTATAGGTTGCGGTGCATGTGTAGCAGCCTGTAAAAATGCATCTGCATCCTTGTTTGTTTCGGCCAAAATATCGCAATATGCATTGTTGCCACAAGGCCAAGTAGAAGCAAAAAATCGTGTACTGAATATGGTCAAACAAGCTGAAAAAGAAGGCTTCGGTCCTTGTTCAAATACTGGAGCTTGTGAAGTAGAGTGCCCAAAAGGTATTTCTATTGAAAACATTGCTCGAATGAATAGAGAATTCTTGAAGGCATCCATAGCCGAATAAGAAAATAGATGCTAGATTTTTCGGCCAGTTTAAGGTCTAAACTACCCAAAGTAGGTACTACTATTTTTACAGTAATGTCGGGGCTTGCCGCAAAAGAAAATGCACTTAACCTCTCTCAGGGTTTCCCAGATTTCAACTGTTCTGACGAGCTCATAGAGCTTGTACATCAAGCAATGAGACAAGGGCACAATCAATATGCACCCATGCCTGGAGTGATGGCATTGAGAGAACAAATTGCTTTCAAAACTGCGTCGCTTTATGGAACACAGTACGATCCCGAAAAGGAAATTACGGTGACTGCAGGGGCTACTCAAGCAATTTTCACAGCAATAGCCGCATGCGTAGATGAGGACGATGAAGTCTTGATTTTTACTCCTGCCTACGATTGTTATGAACCCGCAATTGAGTTAGTCGGTGGAAAACCTGTTTATGTCCAACTGAAAACACCCGATTATTGCATCGATTGGGAAGAAGTTAAAAAGATGATCAATCGAAAAACCAAAATGATCATTCTAAATTCGCCACACAATCCAACTGGGAGTGTACTAAGTAAAGACGATTTTATTCAATTGGAAAAAATCGTTCACAACAGCAACATTATATTGCTAAGTGATGAGGTCTATGAGCACATTGTCTTTGATGGTAAATCACATCAGAGCATTGCCTGTTTTCCTGAGCTTGCTAAAAGAAGTTTCATCGTTTCAAGTTTTGGCAAAACCTACCATACCACAGGCTGGAAAGTCGGCTATTGCTTGGCCCCTGCTGACCTTATGCTAGAATTCAGAAAAACACATCAATACAATGTGTTTACGGTGAACAGTGCTGCACAATATGCCTATGCTGAATTTTTAAAAAAAGAAGATGAGTTTTTAGGATTGAACTATTTTTATCAAGAGAAGAGAGATTTATTTCAATCTTTGATCAAGGGCAGTCGTTTTAAACTTAGCAATACAGCTGGCACCTATTTTCAATTGCTTGACTACAGTACAATCTCAGATGAAAAAGATACTGACTTTGCGGTTAGACTCACCAAAGAACACAAAATAGCTTCAATCCCTGTCTCTGTATTTTACAATAAAGCAATAGACAACAAAGTCCTTCGTTTTTGTTTTGCGAAAGAAAACCATACTTTAGAGGAAGCAGCAGCGATCCTTCAGAAAATATAAGATGCAAGACCTTCGTATAAGCTTTATCCAAACACATTTGTATTGGGAGGATGTATCAAAAAATTTGTCCCATTTTGATAAA
This sequence comes from Verrucomicrobiota bacterium, assembly GCA_002713165.1. Lineage (GTDB taxonomy): Bacteria > Bacteroidota > Bacteroidia > Flavobacteriales_E > Vicingaceae > PAVT01. The sequence continues at coordinate 19,084 of PAVT01000055.1, read as the reverse complement.
AAGTTAGATCAAGTCGAAGCAACTGACCTAATTCTACTGCCAGAAACCTTCAGCACAGCTTTTAGTATGAATTCAAAGGAACTCGCAGAACCTATGGATGGCCAAGCTGTTCAATGGCTCCAACAAAAAGCGCAAAGTTTAAAAACCTCCATTGGAGGAAGTATCATTATCCAAGAAAATGGAAGAATATACAATCGCTTTGTATTGGCGAAAGCCAATGGAGAATTATTGTATTACGACAAACGCCATCTTTTCAGAATGGGCGATGAAGACATACATTTCACCCAAGGCCAATCATTGTTGGACATTGAATTGAAGGGATGGAAAATTCGTCCACAGATATGCTATGATTTACGCTTTCCTGTATGGAGTAGGAATAAATTTCATGCATTAACAGAAGGATGCATTACAGCCGATTACGATTTATTGATTTACGTAGCCAATTGGCCTGAAGTGCGAGTTTCTGCTTGGCAGAAACTACTGTTTGCTCGAGCCATTGAAAACCAAGCCTATGTTGCTGCAGTGAATCGAATAGGAGAAGATGGCAATGGAGTCAATTGTTCAGGAAGTTCAATGATCATTGATTTTAAAGGCGATCTCATTTGGCAAGCACAAGAGGTGAAAGAAGTGATTCAAACCATCACTCTAGAAAAAAAATCTCTAAATACCTTTCGAAAAAAATTTCCTGTGGGATTGGATGCTGATCAGTTTAATATTACTTTATAGGTTTTATTTCCCATTGTATTCAGACATGCTTCTATTGAGTCCAATCGTGCAAAACCCTTGAATAAACTTAGTGCTTTGCTCAATACGTTCTGCTAGTTTTTCAGATTCTTCCATGTCCCATCGACTCAAGACATACTCTACTTGTCGCCCTTTAGGAAAATCGTTGCCTACACCAAAACGCAAACGTGCATATTCCTGAGAACCTAGGATTTGATTGATGTTTTTTAAACCATTGTGTCCACCGTCACTACCTTTCCCTTTTAGCCTTAATGTGCCAAACGGAAGTGCGATATCGTCTGTGATCACCAAAAGCTTATCGATGGGAATTTTTTCGCTTTGCAGCCAATAATTGACGGCTTTGCCACTAAGATTCATATATGTAGTGGGCTTGATGAGTACTAAAGTACGTCCTTTATATTTTGCAGTAGCTCGATCAGCCAGTCTTGCAGGTTCAAAAACAACATTGGATGCTTTTGCAAAAGCATCCAATGTATCAAAACCTATATTGTGTCGTGTATGTTCGTAGTCAGCTCCAATGTTCCCGAGCCCTACAATCAAGTACTTCATCCTAATTATTCAGCAGCTGGAGCTTCTTCAGCAGCTGCATCAGCAGTTTCTGCTGCAGTTTCATCTCCCTCTTCGTCGTCCTCTTCGTCATCCAGTGCAGTTTCTACTACATTACGAGAAGTTTTCACTGAAACAATTACTGCCTTAGGGTGATCTAAAAATTCAATCCCTTCACGCTTTACATTCTCTACTTGAATCACGTCACCAATGCGCATTTCTGTAACATCCACAACAAACTCCTCCGGAATATCTTTTGGCAATGCTTTCAGCACAAGCTTTCTCAGTTTCTCACGTCTTTGTCCACCATTCATTACACCAATTGAATTCCCTGTGAATCGAACAGGAACTCCAATTGTGATTGCTTTATCATCAAATACTTCCATAAAGTCTATGTGAATTGGACGGTCTGTCACAGGATGATATTGCACTTCACGCACGACTGTGTTAATTTGCTTCTCTCCAAAATTCAGGCTTACCATAAATACTTCTGACTTTGCCAACAGTTTGGAAAATGCCACCTCATTTACATGAAAATTGATGTTTTCTTTTCCGCCATATAGCGTTGCAGGTATTCTTTCTTCTTTTCTCAGGTTTGCAAGCGCTGACTTATTTCTGACTTCGTCGCGCATTGTTGCTTCCAATTCAATAACCTTCATGACTATCTATGTTTTGATAATTGTTTTAAAATATAAAATATGAACTGATGGATTCGTAATTGTGAACTTTGTAGATCACTTTTGCGAAGAGATCTGCAACAGAAACCACACGAATTTTATCACTTTGTCTTTTCAATGGAATCGTATCTGTAACGATTAATTCGTCTAAAGAAGAAGCCTCAATTCGGTTGTAAGCCTCTCCTGATAAAATCGGATGCGTACAAATTGCACGCACAGAATTTGCACCCTTCTCAACCATGATGTTCGCCGCCTTAGTCAAGGTCCCTGCTGTATCAATCATGTCATCAACCAGCAACACATCTTTTCCTTCAACATCTCCTATAAGGAACATTTTATCAACCTTGTTGGCTTTCTTTCTTTGCTTATAGCAAATTACTACTTCGCATTCTAAATGCTTAGCGTATGCATAGGCTCTTTTGGAGCCTCCCATGTCAGGAGATGCCATGACTAAATTGGGCAAATTGAGTTCCTTGATGACTTCCGTAAATACCGCTGAGGCATACAAATGGTCAACAGGGACTTCAAAAAATCCTTGAATTTGATCCGCATGCAGATCCATGGTCATCACGCGACTTATGCCGGCAGCTGTGAGCAAATTGGCCACCATCTTTGAACCTATGGGCACCCTTGGTTGGTCTTTTCTATCTTGACGTGCAAAACCGAAATACGGAAGGACAGCAATTACCCTTCGAGCTGAGGCGCGTTTGGCTGCATCTACCATCAGTAAAAGTTCAAACAGATTGTCAGTAGGTGGAAAAGTAGATTGCACTATAAATACATCACACCCCCTTACTGACTCATCAAAAGAAGGTTGAAATTCGCCATCTGAAAATTTCGCCAAGGAATATTTCCCAAGTGATTGCCCAAAATTTTGCGCAATACTTTTTCCAAGTTCAATACTTGCAGATCCTGAAAATATTTTGGCTACGTTAGGCATGCTTAATCCCCGCTAATAAAAAGGGGTGCAAATTTATCAATTAATCTTATGCCTGCCAAAAGAATAATGCAATGAAAAGCATAAAATTGTCAATAAATTTCTCGGTATAAAAAACATTGAATAATTTCGCTCACCCAATTCAGTAGAATCACAATGCCCAGGTGGCGGAATTGGTAGACGCGTTGGTCTCAAACACCAATGCCTTCGGGCGTGCCGGTTCGACTCCGGCCCTGGGTACAAAAAAAGACGCCATGTAAATTGGCGTCTTTTTTATTTCTGCTCTTTGCTAGCTTAAGTCTATTCTCCTTGACCTAATGAAAAGCCTCTTTTTCCTCCAAATTCATAAAGGTTTTCAGTTTTAATGACATCAAATCCTGCATTTGAAAGGTCTGTCAACAAGGTCAATACATGATCGTATTCTACCGTTGGATAATGAGGTTTCCCAGTTTGAATTATTGCCTCAGAAGACACAAATCTACATCTCCAGTGATCTGTACAGTAGGTTTCTTTCAATCCATTTGGAAATACTTTTACTCCCCTATTGGTGATCATTTTTAATTTCATTTTGGCAGAATTCACTGCATGCAAATTGTTTCCTATTTCGTCTGGATTGCTTCCACTCCAATCGATAAAAACATCTACCCCTACCAATTTTTTATCTACCACTTTTCGCTCATATGAAGGTATGTTTATGGTTCCTGCACCGCTTGCCAATTTGCTTTCTTTCAGCTGCTTTGGTTTTTGACCCAAACGAGCAATCACTTCCTCAGCAAATTCTGAAGTGGACACTTTTTTTACACTCTGTCCTTCTTGGAATATGTCTGCAGTGTGATGCCCTTCTTCAATAGTGGTTAACCATGCATTTTTTATTTTATCTGCAACTTCAGTCTGTCCAATGTGTGAAAGCATCATTACAGCACCGTTCAGTAATCCTGATGGATTCGCGATGTTTTTTCCAGAAATGTCAGGTGCTGATCCGTGAATAGCCTCAAACATTGCAACGTTCAATCCTACGTTCGCAGAACCAGCCATTCCTACAGAACCAGCAATTTCTGCAGCTATGTCAGAAATAACATCTCCATAAAGATTAGAAGTGACAATTACATCGTAATTCTCTGGATTGGCGGCCAATCGAGCTGACCCAATGTCGATAATTTGTGATTCACTAATGATGTCGGGGTACTCTGCTGAAATCTCCTTAAACACTTGATGAAACAAACCGTCTGTGAGTTTCATAATGTTGTCTTTTACCATACATGTCACCTTTTTTCTGCCATAGGCTTGTGCGTATTCAAAGGCATATCTGACAATCTTTTCTGAACCTGGACGTGTAATCAATTTCAAACATTGCACAACTTCTTGTGTTTGCTGATGCTCAATCCCTGCATAAAGGTCTTCTTCATTTTCGCGGATGATAACCACATCCATCTTTGGGAAGTTGGTTTGTACATAGGGGTGCAGCGCATTTACTGGACGCACATTGGAAAACAAAGCGAGAGATTTTCTTAGGGTCACGTTCAAGCTTTTATAACCCTTCCCTTGGGGTGTTGTGATGGGAGCTTTTAAAATAACTTTTGCTTCATCAATGATGTTCCATGCTTCTTCTTGAATTCCAGATGTATTTCCGGACAGGTAAACATTTTCACCTATTTCAATGTACTCTGGTTGTATGCTAGCTCCGGCTGCCTCTAAAATTTTTAGTGTAGCATCCATAATTTCAGGACCAATTCCATCGCCTTTAGCAACGGCTATTTTTACCTTTTTATCTGTTACAGTAGTCGTATCTGGATTCATTGTACTTTTAATGGTTAATAAATTTAGGCCGCAAATATCCTCATTTGAATGCAATTCTATACTCTAATGAATTGCGTTGATGATATAGTGGTAAATAGGGATACCTATAGTGATGTTTACCGGAAAAGTAATGGCCAAAGCCATTGGTATATACAAACCTGGGTTTGCCTTTGGCAAAGAAATTCTCATCGCGGCTGGCACAGCTATATAGGAAGCCCCTGCTGCTAAAATGGATAGTAAAAGTCTATCTCCTTCAGAACTGACAAAATAGGTGCTAACAGCTGCCATTATGGATCCGTTGATGATTGGTGTAAAAATGGAAAAAAGTAAAGGAGTCCAGCCATTTTTCCAAAACCCATTCAATTTCTTGCCACTTGTAATGCCCATATCCAATAAAAAAATGGCTAAAAATCCTTTGAATAATTCTGTTGTAAAAGGTCTAATCCCTTCTGCTTGCTTATCAGTTGCAATGAACCCAATGATTAAGCTCCCTAAAATCAATAAAACGCTTCCACTTGCCAAGGCATGTTTGGTAATCTTTCCGATAGAAAACTGAACTTCCTCATCACGACAAAAAATAGAGACTAACAACAAGCCCATAATTATTGAAGGCGCCTCCATCATTGCCATAACCGCAATCATGTGACCACCAAAAGTCATGCTCTGAACTTCTAAATAAGATACTGTAGTAACAAAAGTCACAGCACTCACTGAACCATAAGCAGCAGCAATAGCACCTGCATTTTGCCCCCCTAATTTCTTTTTTAAGATGAAGAAACTCAAGATCGGAATTGCCAATGCAGACACTACCCCAGCAACAACAGTTGCAATCACCTCAGCGCTTATGTGGCTGTGCGCCAATTCTTGCCCGCCGCGAAATCCAATAGAAAAAAGCAAGTATAGCGAGATAAAATTTGAAGAAGTTTTAGGTATTTCAAGATCACTCTTTAGGCTGACCGCAACAATTCCTAAAAGGAAAAACAGCAATGCAGGATTGGTCATATTTTCATATAACAAGGTAAGATCCATCAATCTTAAGTGCTTGTAGTTTTTTTCGACATCTTAGAGGGAACTGCTTCCATGTGTATAGGGCAACGCACAATAATGTCCATTTCCTCTTCATCTATTCCATCCAAGAAAGCGTTTACTTCATTAATTGCATTGTTAAGTTCAGCCAATCTTTTGTTCAAACCTGGTGAAGTTATGCCAAACTTTTCTTCAAGCGTAAAAATACGTTCCTTGACAAATACTAATTTTTCGTTTATCAGCTGTGTTAGTAACTCTTTTGCCTCATCAGGCTCAAACGTATTGTTGATGAGATAGGAATCATGTTTAGACTTTATCATTGAACAATGTTTGCAAACAAAGGTGAAATAAAAAATTGATAAGCACCATAGAAGCAAGACATAAATTCTAATTTCTCAGAAAACAGAAAAGCTTAAAACACCCTTCATCCGTTTGTCTCTATCTCTTTTCAATACCCAACTTTTTGCATTTTGCAGATGACGTTTACCCAAAGTCCATAAAACAAGATAATTTACTATACTTTGAACTTTCAAACTTAAAAGGCGATGTTGTCAATTTGCACGATTTGGAAGGTCAGATTTTAGTAATTGATTTTTGAGCTAGTTGTTGCGGGCCGTGCATCGAAGAATTCAAAAGCATAGAACAATTGGCAGAGAAGTATGAAAATGACACAGTTGTCACTTTTTGTTCATAAGCGACGAGCTTATAGAAAAAATCAATCGGTTTGAAGAAAATCAGTCTTTCGATTTCCCTTTCTATAGTGGAGCTAAGAACCGAGTCAATAAGAAATTTGGCATTAAGGTTTTGCCAAGTTTGATCATTGCCAAAAACAATGGTATTTTGCACACACATCAAGGCTTTCACCCTGACAATGACATTTCAACAATCCTACAAAATGAAATACAAGTTTTACAGCATAAATAAACTTCTCTTATTTATTTTTTTCATGCCACTATTTGCTCATTCTCAAATAGACAGTATTTCTGTGTTTTTTGAAAAGGACCAGTTTGTTTTAGTAAATAGTCAGCTGCAAAAAATAATCATCGACTCTATGGTAGAGTCCATTGTCATTAAAGGCTACACTGATGAAACAGGCAGTGTCGACCATAACCAATTACTCTCAGCCAATAGAGCTAAAACAGTAGAAAAGATTATAATTCAAAAAGGGAAAGAGAAGCTCATCCTCTCTGCTAGAGGTTATGGCTTAATTAAATCAGTCGCAAGAGAATCTAAGGACAATCCTAAAAATCGAAGGGTTGATATTCTTATTACTAAAACCCCTAAAGAAGAAACCCCAATCGTCGAGGAAAAAATGATAATCCCTGAAGACAGCAGCTCCCAAACTTTAGAACAAGAGTTTGAAGAAATGGAGGTCGGCGAAAAACTTGTTTTGCAAAATTTATCCTTTGTACCAGGTCAACATCTGTTGTTAAGGGGAGCACAAGCCACTTTAGACAGTTTAACCACAATTCTCAAAAGCAACCCAAAGCTAAAAATTGCCATAGAAGGCCATATTTGTTGTGAAAGGCAGTTTGCAGACGGTTTTGACCAAATGACTGGCAAGCGAAATCTTTCCGTAGCCCGAGCTGAGTACATTTATAATGAATTGATCAAGAATGGAATTCCTCAAGAACGCCTCACCTATGAAGGCTTTGGAAGAAGACAACCTATTTTTCCTAATGAGATCAATGAGCGTCAAAAACAAGCCAACCGAAGGGTAGAAATACGCATACTAGAGCGCTAAGCGCAAACTATTTCTACATCACAGTCTTGTCTTATCACTTTTTCTTTCAATCGACTAAGGGCAATGACGTTTGCTTTTTTCCCCAATTCAATGCTTCCATATTCCTTTTCGATGCCAAGAAATTCTGCCCCATTGACAGTGGCCCATTGAATCAGTGTTTCCAATGAAATGGTCGGGTAAGCTTTTTGGATGCATTTCATCTCTTCTAGAATTGAAAGCGTATGGTTGGAAGCTAAACTGTCCGTGCCTAATGTGCATTTTACTCCTGATTTTACAAATTGTGGAATGTTGGGCAAACGCCTCTCGATGTATTGATTCGCTTTTGGGCAAAAACACCAATACAAATCTGAATGCATCTCCTCTGCCACTTGAATGTCTGTAAAAGAGGTAAATGTATTGTGCACCAACTGTAGCGGTTTGTTTGATCTTAAAAGCGGAAGATAACTTGCCAAAGAATTTTTCTGACTTGCACTAAATTGTTCAAGCTGCAGTCCAAAGCTTGTTAACATCTCAGCTATTCTTCCTTCCTTTAATTGATACAAAGCATTTTCTGCTTCTGTTTCTTGATTATGAATACACATGGGTCCATCATTCACCAAGCTAATTGCATTGAATAACTTTTCTGATACTGAATAAGGACTGTGCGGAACTATACTCGCAGGCAATCCTTCCTTAGTATATTGGGTATAGATGTTTTTTCCATGAGATAAACTATTTTCAGCTTGATCTGGATCAAAAGCAAACAATTCCACAAAGGTGTGGTAATGCATTTTTGACTTTTTCTTTTGTTGTAGTGAACTTATTCCATTTGAGATGTCACCCACTGCAATGATCCCATTCATCAACATTTGTTGATCGGCATTTGTGATAGCGGCTTGAATTTCCTCATCGCTTGCGGTGCGTTCTTGCTGCAACTCTTTAATAAACCCATCCAATTGTTTCCCTTCAGAAATCTTGCCTTTTAAGTGAGATAGTTCCAGATGACAGTGGGCGTTCACAAAAGAAGGACACAAGGCTCCTTTAAAATATTCAAATTCCATACCATCAATTTCTATATCGACACCAATATCGGCTATGGTATTGTTTTCGTCGATTGCAAGCATGCCCTTTTTTAAGGGAGCCTCTTTGCCTGTAAACAACCAGTCCGTTTTTAAAAGTCTCTTGATCATAAACTGTAATCTGTGCAAGGATAATTATAAATTAACTTTGCCCTTATGAGTGGAGATAAAAAACAAAACATCCGTGACCTTAGTTTGGAGGAAATCAAACTGTATTTTTTATCCATTGATGAAAAAGCATTCCGAGCCAAACAAGTGTACGAATGGTTATGGAAAAAGTCTGCACGCTCATTTGATGAAATGAGTAACCTTTCTCAAGGGTTGAGAGAACAACTTAAGCAAGAATTTGTACTTCCTTCAATAACAGTGGCAGAGAAGCAAATCAGTGCAGATAAAACCATCAAGAATGCTTTTCGTTTATACGATGGTAAAATCACAGAAGGTGTGCTGATTCCTACCACAAAAAGAATGACAGCTTGCATCTCTTCACAGGTAGGTTGCAGCTTAAGCTGCACTTTTTGCGCAACAGGAAAATTAAAATTGATGCGTAACATCCATTTTGATGAAATCTATGACCAAGTTGCCATCATCAAAGATCAAGCGGAGAAACATTATCAAAGACCATTGTCAAATATTGTATACATGGGAATGGGCGAACCCTTGTTGAATTACAGTCAGTTGTTAAAATCGGTTGAAAAAATCACCTCTGAGGTAGGTTTGGGCATGTCTCCGAAAAGAATCACCGTATCTACGGCTGGAATTGCTAAAATAATAAAACGCTTGGGCGACGATGAGGTAAAGTTCAACCTTGCCCTCTCATTGCATGCGGCAAATGACAGCAAGCGAAATGAAATCATGCCGATCAACGAACAAAACAACCTTGAATCACTTGCTGAGGCCTTGAGGTATTTTCATCAAAAAACAGGGACAAGAGTTACCTTTGAGTACATCATTTTTAAGGACTTCAACGACAACATTTCAGATGCTCAAGAATTGGCAGAGTTTTGCAAAAACATCCCTTGCAAAATCAACATCATCGAATACAATCCGATTGATAACGGTCAATTTCAGCAAGCTGAAGGGAAAAAAGTAGATGATTTCTCCCGCTTTTTAGAAGAAAGGAACCTCATTGTTAATGTGCGAAGAAGCAGAGGCAAAGACATTGATGCTGCATGTGGTCAGCTTACAAACAAAAATGGAGCAGTTGCTGTCTAATGGCTTACTTTTGCAACATTCATGAAAAGTAGTCCAATTAAACGTATTCAAGCTCCAATTCTTGAGGAAATGAAATCCTTCGAGAAACATTTTCGTGCAAGCATGAAAAGCTCTGTTCCACTCTTGGACAAAATCATGAGCTACATCGTTAAACGGAAAGGCAAGCAGATGCGTCCTATGTTTGTTTTTCTTACTGCCAAAATGCTTGGTAATACTAATGAGTCGACGTATACTGCCGCCTCATTGATTGAGTTGCTGCATACTGCTACTTTGGTCCATGACGATGTCGTTGATGAAGCTTACAAGCGTAGAGGTTTTTTTAGCATCAACGCATTGTGGAAAAATAAAATTGCTGTTCTCGTAGGAGATTACTTACTTTCAAGAGGTCTTCTACTTTCCGTTGATAAGGGAGAGTTTGATTTGCTCAGAATCGTGAGTAAATCTGTAAAATTGATGAGTGAAGGTGAATTACTGCAGATAGAAAAAGCACGTAAGCTTGACATAAAGGAAGATGTATATTTTGACATTATCACAAAGAAAACAGCTACGCTGATTGCTTCATGTTGTGCAACAGGTGCTCAATCGGTAAAACAAAGCGATGAAGTAATTGAACAAATGCGATTGTTTGGAGAAATGGTTGGCATTTGTTTTCAAATAAAAGACGACTTGTTTGATTATGGCAGTGGTGATAATTTAGGAAAACCTACAGGCATCGACATCAAGGAGAAAAAAATGACACTCCCATTGATCTACGCCCTCTCTCAAAACAGCAAATCGAAACAAAGAAGCATCATCAATACGGTAAGAAACAACAACAATGATGCAAACCGTGTCAAAGAGGTCATAGATTTTGTAATAGCGTCGGGTGGCATTGAATATGCCACGGAACGGATGTATGAATATAGAAATAAAGCTTTAAAAATATTGGATAATTATCCGGACAACGAAGCAAAAAACTCCTTAAAACAATTGGTGATATACACCACAGAAAGAGAAAAATAGAATGAAAAAATGCATGATTTTCGTGCTGTGGATCAATTTTATGGCTTGTACATCAAGCACGGGCGAATTGGAAACAAAAAAAGAAAAAGCTCAGCCGCAAAGAGCTGTTGAAGAAGTCGTTGATTATTATCCCAATGGCCTTAAAAAAGTAGAAGGCAAACTTGTGAATGGGAAAAAACATGGTCGTTGGGTTTTTTATTTTGACAATGGGTTTATGTGGAGTGAGGGAATGTTTAAGTATGGAATTAGAGAAGGCTATTCCGTCGTCTACTACAAAGACGGAAGGAAACGAATGAAAGGTCAATACAAAAATGATCAAAAAGCAGGACCATGGACTTTTTGGAACGAACAAGGAGAGTTTGTTGAGACCATAGATGCCGATAAACTCAAAGCACGAGTTGACTCTCTTAGTGACGGCAACAACTAGTTGAATTCCTTTTTTACCTTTGTCAAACATTTCAAATTAATACTTCTTGATCCCTAAAGAAACTGTAGACGAAATTCTTGAAACCTCACGCGTAGAAGATGTTGTAGGAGAATATGTTACCCTTAAAAAAAGAGGGGTCAATCTTTTAGGGTTGTGTCCTTTTCACAATGAAAAGACTCCATCATTTACCGTTTCTCCTACAAAAGGGATCTACAAATGTTTTGGTTGTGGGAAGGGAGGAAGTGCTGTAAATTTTTTGATGGATCATGAACACTATTCATATCCGGAAGCGCTAAAATTCCTTGCCAATAAATACAACATTGAATTAGAGGAAGAAGAATTGACCGCCGAGGAAGTGCAGCAAATGAACGAGAAGGAAAGCTTGTTTATTGTCACACAATTTGCTGCAGAATACTTTCAAAATCAATTGCATCAATCTGAAGAAGGTAAGGCGATTGGTTTGAGTTATTTTAAAGAAAGAGGATTTCGCCAGGACACCATAGAGAAATTCAAACTTGGTTACCACCCGGATGCCTGGGACACTTTCACCAAAACGGCTTTAAAAAAAGGATACAATATCGATTTCCTTGAAAAAACAGGCCTAACCATTGTCAAAGAGGACAAACACTTCGACCGCTTCAAAGGCCGTGTCATTTTTCCAATTCAAAATATTTCTGGGCGTGTAATCGGCTTTGGAGGAAGAACTCTACTGGCCGATAAAAAAATTGCCAAATACCTTAATTCGCCAGAATCTGATATATACCACAAGAGCAAAGTACTCTATGGATTGAATCACGCAAAGAAATCGATCATAGAAAACGACAATTGTTTTTTGGTTGAGGGCTACACAGACGTGATTTCCATGTCGCAAAACGGAGTGGAAAATGTCGTTTCCTCCTCTGGTACATCTTTGACTGTAGATCAAATTAAATTAATCAAGCGTTACACCTCAAACATCACTATTTTGTTTGACGGAGACGAAGCTGGGATTAAGGCGGCCTTTAGGGGAATTGACCTTATTCTCACCGAGGGATTGAATGTTAAAATAGTGTCGTTTCCAGAGAGCACCGATCCAGATTCCTTTGCACAAAGTCACAGCAATCAAGAATTAATTGACTTTCTTAACGAAGCTGCAGTTGACTTCATCCGATATAAAACACAACTCCTTCTCGCTGCTGTGGGAGATGACCCAATAAAGAGAGCTAAGCTCATCAAAGAAATTGTGGGGAGCATTGCCTTGATTCCAGATCCTATTTCACGCTCAGTCTACCTCCAGGAGTGCAGTCAACTCATGGAAATTGATGAGCAATCTCTGCTCAGTGAGTTGAATAAGGTCAGAAGAAAAAACATCTCTGACAAGGCAATCGAAGTAGAAAGGGACCATAAAAAAGAGGATAGAGGGTTTGATCCTCCTCAAGTAAAAGACTTCGGTGAAAAACATCTAAACGTAAATGATTTCCAGGAAGAAGACTTGATCCGGACATTTATTAAATACGGAAGCAAAACCATTCATCTTCCATCTCAAAGTGAGGAAGAGGAGGAAAAAGAAGAGCTTACCGTAGCTGATTTCTTAATCAATGAAATTGAAGCAGATGAGCTTACGTTTTCACATCCAGTGTTCTCTAAAATATATGAGATTTACAAAAAGTCATTTGAAGAAGGAATACAAGTGGTAGAAAATGATTTAGTTTCAAACAAAGACCAACAAATTAGCAGTCTTGCCATAGAATTTCTGTTGGAAAGATATTCATTGAGCCTCAATTGGGAGGAAAAGCACAAAATTTTAACGGTAAAGGAAGTCGACATATTACCCAAGAAAGTGCACAAGGGCATTTGCTCCTGGAGATTGGCTAAAGTTCAAGAGTTAATTGAACAAAATCAAGATTTATTAAAAGACGAATCTGTAGATTATGCGAGCATTTACAGTGTAATTTTACGTTTGCAAGAAGCGAAAAAAGCACTGGCCAACGAGCTAGGAAGAATCATCTTAAAATAATCTATTGTGGAAGAAGTCAATGCATGGTTAGATAAAGTAAAATCAATTTTAGAATTTGAATTGATCAGTCTTGGTGGTTATCATCTCTCACTTTACAATCTAGTCATCTTTGTTTTTATACTCTTGATTTTTCGTTTAATTGTCAAGGGTCTTGAAAAACTTATTAAAAGACAATCTCAACGAAAAGAATGGATCACTCAAGGAAAACAACATGCCATTTTTCAAATTGGGAAATACATTCTTTATGTAATTGGCTTCTTGTTCGCCATAAAAAGCATAAACATTGACATTACGCCACTGATCATTGGCTCTTCAGCATTGTTTGTAGGTTTAGGATTTGGACTTCAAGAGGCATTTAGAGATTTTATTTCAGGACTCATCTTATTGTTTGAAGGGGATGTTTTGATTGGAGATGTCATCGAATTTGAAAATGGCATGGTAGCAGTGGTAAAGCAAATCAATATGCGCACTTCTAAAGTAAGAACACGCGATGGCATTGTCATTTTTGTTCCAAACTCCCAACTCATTAACAACAGGGTGATAAACTGGAGCAATAGCAACATTCTTACACGTTTCCATGTTGGGGTGGGTGTTTCTTATGGGTCAGATCTAGAATTGGTTGAGAAGTTACTGATGGAGGTAGCCAATGCCGATAATGATGTGTCTTCTAGAGCTAAACCCTTCGTACGTTTTACTGATTTTGGCAATTCTTCCTTGGATTTTGAATTGCACTTTTGGTCAGAAGAAGTATGGCGCATTGAATTTATTAAAAGTAGACTGCGCTTTGAAATTGATAAAAAATTCAGAGGAAGTGGAATCGTAATCCCCTTCCCACAAAGAGACCTTCATGTAAAGTCTTCTTCCATTTCATTTAAGTCTTGAGAGAAAACAGTATTGACCGAATTGTGGTGAAATTAAACCAACTCATCAACAACATTCAATTGAATGTTGAAAAAAGCATTAAGCGTTTTTTATTGTGGCGGTATAAACATTTGACCGATCGTCAATTTGTCTTGTTACTAAGCATACTCGTGGGCTTCTCTTCGGGTGTTGTGGCGGTACTGCTCAAAAACAGCGTACATATTATACAAGAACTTTTGCAGACAGAAAAAGCCTTGAAATATGAGAATTATCTCTACTTCATTTATCCCCCTTTAGGTATTTTCTTGACTGTACTTATCATAAAGTACATTATAAAAAAGCGGGTTGGACATGGAATACCTTCAACATTGTATGCAATTTCAAAGAAAAGATCAAAAATGCCTTCATCTGCAACCTTTGCTTCTATTATTACAAGTATGGTTACGGTTGGATTTGGTGGATCTGTTGGACTAGAAGGACCAACAGTTGGATCAAGCAGTGCCATAGGTTCAAATTATGCTCGTCTTGGTAGAATGAATTTCAAGACGACTACCCTTCTACTCGGTTGTGGATCTGCTGCAGCCATGTCTGGCATTTTTAATGCACCCATCGCTGCAATAGTTTTCGCTCTAGAAGTCATCATGTTAGACCTAACTGCAGCTTCGCTAATTCCATTGTTATTGGCATCTGTTTCAGCCACCCTCACCTCCGTATTTATCTCCGGAGATGAGCGACTGTTCCACATTGAAGTAGATGAAATATTTAGTTTTTCGGACATTCCTTTCTATGTGCTTTTAGGAGTCTTGACTGGCTTAGTCTCTGTTTATTTTTCTAAAACGTATTGGACCATTGAAAATCTTTTTGAGCGGTTAAAAAAGAAAAGAATGCGTTTACTCATTGGTTCCATCATATTGGGTGTGCTCATTTATTTATTCCCTCCGCTCTACGGAGAAGGATTCGGCAGCATTAAAGCATTGCTTGCAGGAAACGAATCGGACCTTCTTTCAGGAAGTGTGTTTTTTCAGCAGCAACAAGAATTTTGGGCAGTTGCACTATTTTTAATCGCACTTGTTTTTATAAAAGCGATTGCAACAACAGTTACTTTGGGTGCAGGTGGTATAGGCGGCGTATTTGCTCCATCGCTTTTTATAGGATCTACTTTGGGCTTTGTTTTTGCGAAGTTGGTAAATGCATCGAATTGGATTCATTTATCACAAAAAAACTTCACCCTTGTGGGAATGTGCGGCATTATTGCAGGAGTATTGCATGCTCCTCTGACCGGACTATTTTTAATTGCAGAAATCACAGGAGGCTATCAATTGATCATTCCTTTGATGATTACTGCAGCTATATCATTTCTTACGTCAAAATATTTTAGCCATCATTCACTTTACACAATGCAATTGGCCAAAAGGGGTGAATTGATCACGCACGACAAAGACAAAGCGGTTTTGACCATGATGCGCCTTCATACAGAAGTAGAAAAAGATTTTCTAGCAGTAAATTCAGATGCTACCTTAAGAGAGTTGGTTAAAATAGTTTCAAAATCGAAGCGCAACATTTTTCCTGTTTTAGATGAAAATAAATCCTTAGTTGGCATCGTATTGTTGGACGACATTAGGGAAATAATGTTTGAACCTCAGTATTACGACAGCATGAAAGTGAAGGAATTAATGATTAATTATCCAACAGCAGTTAGCTCTAAAGATTCTATGGATGCAGTGATGAAAAAATTTAATGAAAGTAGGGCATGGAATTTGCCTGTCATCGACAATGGAAAATACATTGGTTTCGTTTCGAAATCTAAATTGTTCAATGCCTATAGAAAAATTCTTCAAGACTTTACCGATGAATGATTTGTTTAACAAACTTTCATTTAAATTCGCAAGTATGATGAAACGATTTGCATTTCTTCTATTGCTTCTACCTTTTGTATTAAATTCTCAACCAATTGTAAGAGATGGATTGCCATTAGACCTTAATCAAGAAAAGATTATTTTGTTAAAACACGAGAAGATAGAGGTGAAAGCAGACAAAAAAGCAGGTAAACAGCAAAAATACCTCTATCTGAGACAAAGCAATCACAATTCAGTCATCGAAGAATCCAATGAGAAGCTAATATTGGCTGCTATGGATTATCCTTTTGAATATGCCATTTCAACATTATCCAAATATAAGTCAATCTTAAAAGCAGGATATAAATACGTGCTTATAAGTAACGTTTATAAAAATGAGCACCTCTATTCACAACCAAATGAAGGAGAATTGATTGTTTTCGAGTATTTTATTCTAGATGTCAATGAAAATGTAGCTTTCAAGGTCTTTGAATTAGACGAAATGAAAGTATATGATTCAAAAATGCTTATTCGGAGGTTAAACAAAGCCTTAAAAAAGCAATATCCGGAAAGCTACTAGAATCATTTATTGATAATCATTCCTGCACCAACAGTCTCATTTGTCATCTCGTCAATAAGAATAACACTTCCTGTATATCGATTGCGTTTGTAACTATCAAAAAACAACGGCTTGGTTGTTCTTAATGATATTCTGGCAATGTCATTCATTTCAATATCCTTGTCTTCTTCGAGTCTATGCAATGTATTGATGTCTACTTTGTATTTGATGTCTTTAATGATACATCTTGCGTCCGAAGAAGTGTGTTTAATGGCATACTTACCTCTCCATTGAAGTTTTTTCTCATTTAGCCAGCAAATCATCACATCAAGATCTTGTGAAACTGTTGGTTGGTTGTTTTCTCTCACAATCATATCACCTCGACTGATGTCAATTTCATCATCAAGCGTAATCGTCACCGACATTGGAGCAAAGGCCTCGTCAATTGAACCATCTAGAGTATCGATAGATTTGATAGTAGAACCAAATCCTGAGGGTAAGGCTACTACTTTATCCCCTGGCTTAAAAATTCCTCCAGCTATTCTTCCGGCATAGCCTCTGTAGTCATGATAATCATCCGTTTGAGGACGAATAACGTATTGAACAGGGAATCTGCAATCGATGTGATTGTGATCGCTGCCAATATGGATATTTTCCAACAAATAAAGTAAAGTACCGCCTTGGTACCAATCCATATTCTTTGAGGCATTTACCACATTATCTCCATGAAGTGCACTGATCGGTATGAAGTGGATGTCTTTAACGTCTAATTTGGATGCGAAGGCCTCTACATCTTTCTTAATCTGCTCAAAGACTTCCTCTTTATATTCTACAAGGTCCATTTTGTTGATGCAAAAAACCACGTGAGGGATTCCAAGCAATGACGCAATGAAAGTATGACGATAGGTTTGTTCAATGATCCCTTTTCGAGCATCAATTAAAATAATGGAGAGGTTCGAAGTTGAGGCTCCAGTAACCATGTTTCTGGTATACTGAATATGACCAGGTGTGTCCGCAATGATAAATTTCCTTTTCGGAGTTGCAAAGTAGCGGTAAGCGACATCAATGGTAATTCCTTGTTCCCTCTCTGAGCGCAAGCCATCCGTCAATAGCGCTAAATTCACTCCTTCTTCTCCTTTTTTCTTACTGCTTAGCTCAATGGCCTCGTATTGGTCTTCAAAGATGGACTTACTGTCATAAAGCAGCCTTCCGATAAGGGTACTTTTGCCATCGTCTACGCTTCCAGCTGTTGAGAATCTCAACAACTCCATGTCTAAATATGAATTAGAATCTGCTTCCATTTTATTAAAAATATCCTTGTTTTTTTCTGTCTTCCATGGCTGCTTCCGACCTCTTGTCATCAGAACGCGTCCCTCTTTCTGTGGTCCGTGTTGCAGCAACTTCTTCAATTATTTTTTCCAATGAATCAGCATCGGATGCAACTGCACCTGTGCATGTCATGTCACCGATTGTTCTGAAACGGACTTGCATTTCTTGAGTGATTTCTTCAGGTTTTTGAGGAATAAACTCGCTCTCTGACATGATTACCCCATCTCTGACAAAGCAATCTCGCTGGTGTGAAAAATAAAGAGACGGCAATTCAATTCCTTCTGCCAATATATATTGCCACACGTCCATTTCAGTCCAGTTACTGATAGGAAAAACTCTGAAATTTTCGCCAAAATGTTTCATTCCGTTGAAAATGTTCCACAATTCTGGGCGTTGATTTTTTGGATCCCACTGACCAAATTCATCGCGGTGGGAAAAGAAACGTTCTTTTGCCCGCGCTTTCTCTTCATCTCTTCTTGCACCTCCAATGGCTGCATCAAACTTGTGTTCTTCAATGGCATCAAGCAAGGTTACAGTTTGAAGACCATTGCGACTTGCATTGTAACCTTTCTCTTCAATGACTTTCCCTTCATCAATGGATTTTTGAACTGAAGCCACAATGAGATTTGCTCCTATTTTTTCAATGAACTTATCTCTAAATTCGATGGTCTCTGGAAAATTGTGTCCCGTGTCTACATGCATTAGTGGGAAAGGAATCTTTGAAGGGAAAAATGCTTTTCGAGCAATGTGTGCACAAACAATAGAATCTTTGCCACCCGAAAAAAGAAGTACTGGATTCTCAAATTGAGAGGCTACTTCCCTCATCACGTAGATCGCCTCTGATTCTAACTCTTTTATGTGGGTTAAATTATAGGTCCTCATTTCTGTTTCCTTTTGATTAACGGTAATATGTAATTGATCACCTCATTTGCAGACTCTTGAATATCCCTAGATTCCGTACTTACAATTAGGCTTGCATTTTCTGGTGGCTCAAATGGAGCGTCTATCCCAGTAAAATTCTTTATCTCTCCTGCTCTGGCTTTAGCATACAAACCTTTGGTGTCTCTTTGCTCACAAACTTCTAGTGGAGTATCCACCAATACTTCTACGAAATCCTTTTCCCCTACAATAGCTTTCGCTTGATTCCTAATTGCATTTGTTGGACTAACAAAGCAATTGATTGCAATAATTCCACAATTGAGAAAGAGTTTGGAAACTTCAGCTATTCTTCGAATATTTTCGGCTCTATCCTCCTCAGTAAAGCCCAAATTATTGTTGATGCCTGTGCGTATGTTATCCCCATCGAGCATTTGAGTGATGTAGCCTTTTTG
>PAVT01000054.1 GCA_002713165.1 Verrucomicrobiota bacterium | reverse complement strand
ATTAGCTATAAAAACCAAAAGCTTCTTGGTCTCAGATCCGCTGCGCTCCACTTCAACCAAGAAGCTTTATTAAATGAAAATAAATTATAATTTAGAACCGTACTAAAAATGGGGAGCTTACACATTTCCACTGAGATGCTTTACGATATGAGCAATAGAATTGTCATTGTAGGATAAGGATTGTAGTAATTCTTGTTCATTCAACTGTGCCATGGTTCTTTCGCCCAATTGCTTGTAATAAAGAAATTGCTTTCTGCTGCTGATAAGGTAGGAGTCCATTTTTTGAATCAAAGTTGATACTAATTACTATCAATAAATAACACGATCAGCTCAATTTATATCGCTTTTGATTCAAGCTTAATCCATTCTTATTCTTGCGTATATAATAATCGGAAATATTATTCCATTAAAGCTAGTTTTAAGTCTCTGACTCAACTATTTTTCGTATTCCAAGATCAGAGAATATAGCATAAAACTTATCAACATCTCTTGGGATAATAATCAATGATTTGTTTTTATCATAATTTATTTTTATTCCTATTCCTGGTTTAGCATTATACATAATGCTATGGTTATATATACGTAACCCAATTCCTGCATACCATGGAACTTTGATTGGTTCTACGAATTTTATGTGATTTATATTTATTGAATTCTTTATTAAACCAATTCCCAAGGAGGCATACAAAACTTCATTTTTTACACCAATCGTTAAAGAGAAGGAGTTTAAGAAAAGTAGAAAAAGTATTAAACAAGATATTATAAGTGCTTCCAATGAAATAGGCTTGTTTCCAAATTCAATAACATATAAAGTGATAATTAAAATTATCAGCATAGGTGTTAAAATAGTGGGGATAATTATATATTGAAAATCAATATGATTTAGCTTTCCTTTAGATTTTTTCACTACAAGTTATTTTTTTGTAATTAAATGGTATCAAGTATAATACAAGTGCGCCAATCATAACAAAACTGAAACTATAAAGACCTAAAAAAAATGCTATGCAAAGATGAAATCCGACGCCCATAAAGAAGAAATTAAATTTACGTTGACGATCTAGGAATAATACATATGAAAGACATAAATGAGATAAAATTATAAACCATGTTATAAAAAAAACATATCTACTGTTTAATATTGGTGAGAAAGCCTCTAAAGCAAATTCCTGAACTCCGAATAAATTGTTGTTCGCAATGTAATATATTGCCGTCCCATTTTTCCACTCCTCTATTTTATAGATTTTCTCAATTGCCGTATTAAGGTAAATAAAGGAAACTTGGATTGAAATCATAATAAAAGTAATGTGGCCTATTAGTTTAGTCAATGGTGATTGAAATTTAATAGTATCCCAATGATTTCTTCTTTTATCGAATAGAGCTAATGGTATTATAAGAAAAGATAAAATAGTTGCAATTTGATCTCCTCCGTCTAGTAAAATTGCTGAATTGTAAAAACTGAAATTAATCCAAAAATGAAGTAAACAAGATAGTTTTTGAATAAATCCAGAAATAACAATTATTAGAATAATAATGGAAGCCAGTTTTGCAAAAACAAGATTATCATATCCGAAAATTCCGAAGAAATTAATTTTTTGCATAAATATGTCTGAATTTGAAATTGATCTAAGCGCGAATTCATCAAACAAATGATAAATATCATTAAATACGAATGTTACTAAACTGCCAATCGCAATTATACTTCTTCCTAATCCATAAACAAACGAAAATGGATTTACACAACAGTAAGATTCAATTAGATCATTAAATCTTCTTGACATTAATAAAAGCATATCTACACTCTTGATTGGTTTTAATTGTATTCCACTCCCAAACAATTGGTTTAAATGCAACTAACATATAATATCCCTCCTCTAATAGAATGATTCTCTCGTTTTGAACCTCAAAATAATCATTTGATAATAGTTCTAATTCTTTTATTTTATCGCTTGTTGTTCTGTGCCAATTTGAGTCAGGAAACTCTTTCAAAAGTATTCCAACCTCAAAAGTTTTTCTTCTCTGTTTTCTTGAAAAACCGAATAAATTATCCAAAGAATTAGTTTTAAGGTTTACTAATTTCTTCTC
Source organism: Verrucomicrobiota bacterium (assembly GCA_002713165.1). GTDB lineage: Bacteria > Bacteroidota > Bacteroidia > Flavobacteriales_E > Vicingaceae > PAVT01. The sequence goes on along the minus strand of PAVT01000054.1, from coordinate 15,553 downwards.
GTTCAACTCTATTTTATAAAGCTCAAATACTTCACCTTTAGGATCCTTAGTAAAAAACCCAAAAGATTCCATAAAAATTGAATTAATGGCTATTCCAATGTGTGGATTGAGATGATTTGAAAATGTACTTGAATTGACAGAGAAAACAAAAACGTTGACTAATAGTATTAAACTAGAAACAATTATAAATAAATATTTAGTTGAGGAGGACAGAATCTTATTCATTTTGAAAGAAATTAATAAGATCTAGAATTATGAGATTACTTGTCAATTGAGTGCCTTCTTCAGGGTTCTCATCAGCCCACAGGAAAGCATTATATATAAATATTAAATTAAAATAGAATATTAAAAATTCCCCAAACAAGAATACAGCAGCTAGGATGGCCCAAAACATGAACATTACAACATATACAAGTAACACAACGGCCCATGCATCTTGATTTAGATAATTTTCATATTGAGTATTATTATCTATGAAAATTTGGATGTCAGAGTTAAATTGCTGAACATCAGCATTGTCAGTAAAATCGTAATCCTTGGGGTCGATTCCTCCATTTTTATAGGCATCTTCCAATAATGAAATGTCATCTTTTATTGGATCTATTTTAAAAAGAGCTGCTTTGAATAGGTGACCAACTTCTAAAAGTTTTTTGTTTACAGAATCAGGATTACCCATTTGAATTTCGTCATAAAGTTCGTCCATTATATTAGGATTAAGCATATTAATCTCCTGGAGTAAAAAATTTCTGAGACTATCTATCATTTGCTGTTTCTCCTCTTCTGTATAAAATAAGGAGTCAGAACTACTGCTATTTACAAAGTTTGTTTTATATATTGGACTAGAAATAAACTGTTCTCGTTTAATTTTTAAATTATTGAGGGAGGGTATTTCTGATACGAATTCTCCTTCAAGAAAAAATATTCCTTTGAATACATCCTCGGACGAATAATTTGCAGATTCGACTGATATATGTTTTGCTACCATCTCATCTGATTGACATGATATGCTGCACGAATAGAGAATTAGGATTGTTAAGAAAATTGATATAAAATTTTTATAATGAACAAGAACTAACATGCGAGTTAGAGTTTATGAAAAAGTTAAATAGTAATGAATCAAGGAACTAAAATTATAGAATATTTTAATTAATTGCAAATGAGCATAATATATTTATCATAATGTCAAAAATCATATGATTTAAAAAATTAATTTGATGGTTGATTAGTTGCACATTGCAAATTCAGCTATCTAAATACTAGGGTATTAACTAGTACAATTATTTTTTTGTGGTTCCTCCCCTAATTACCAATTAAAAGAAACTGCTTTTTACTACTGTCAAGGTATGAATCCATTTTTAGATCAAAATTGATCACATTTTAACACCGAAAATAGCGCAATTGGTTCAATTAATGTTGTTTTTGGGTCAATCGGTATTGCAGAGGACTTTGCCCATAACGCAAGCGAAAGAGTTTTATGAAATGGGACGAGTTTTCATAACCCACCATGTCTCCAACCTCGTTGACTTTGGCATCCGTTTTCAAGAGAATTTGGGCAGACAATTCTAAACGTTTCTCGGTAATCCAGTTTCTTGGACTTTGTTTAAACTGTTCTTGAAACCTTCTTTTAAATGTTGAAACACTGCAATCCGCCAAGAAGGCAAATTGCTCCAAACTAAAGTTTTCAGTTAAATTGGTTTGCATCAAGGACTGAAGGTCGGTCCCTGAAATGTATTTCTCTCCCCAAAATTGTAGGCTAAAATCCTTGTTTGATTTATTCACTATGTGCAATAATTCAGCAAACTTTAAGCGCAATAAATTAGAATCTTCTGATTTGATCATCTTAGGGTAATTGTTTAAGGAACCTAAGAAACCCTTGATCAATGCATTGGACTGTAGCTTTAACACTGCCCTTTTTTTTGGATGCTCTATCTTCTTGTCAATAAAATAATTTTCAGCAAGCTCGTTTTTAAAAAAGAAGAGAATGGCTTCGTATTGATGAGTGATGAATGGACTTTCTGACATCAGGTATTGCCCTCGTCTCAAGTAAGCTCCCTCAAAGGGCTTGATGGAAAACTTTTTCGTAGCATGGTAGATAACCTTCTCTCCTTGCAAAACAAAAACAATCAAGTTCTGATCGAGAACTACATTCGCTTTTCTAACATTTTCAGAATGTTTGTAGAATTTTATTCCTATATTATTGTCTGATGTAGCTAAGAAATTTTCATCCTTAGCAAAGAGTTGAGGTACCTTGAATGTCTGCATGAATTCGCGTCTTTCATGCATAAATCTATCAATATTTCCTTAGCATTCAAAAGCGATAGTTAGGGTATCACTTCAGAATAGGGCATAAAAAAACCGCCTCTTAGGGCGGTTTTCATTATTTTTTGATGACGATCTTTTCTTTGATTCTAGCAGCCTTTCCTGTTCTGCCACGTAGATAAAAGATTCTTGCTCTTCTTACAGAACCTCTCTTATTGACTTTAATGCTTTCCAAGAAAGGGGAAGTCATAGGGAAAATACGTTCTACTCCAGTTCCACCAGAATTTTTTCTAACTGTAAAAGTCTCAGTAGTTCCAGTGCCTCTTCTTTGTATAACAGTTCCTTGGAATATTTGAGTTCTTTCTTTATTTCCTTCTTTAATTTTATATGCAACCGAAACATTATCACCTGCTTTAAAATCAGGCAATTCGTTCGATTCGATCATGTCTTGTTCTACAAACTTAATGGCATCCATGTCAATACAATTTATACGCTAAAAAAACGGAGAGCAAAAGTAATGTTTTTTCAATCAAAAGCATCAAGATGGAGATGAATATTTTTTGTAAAGATCAGGGCGTCGTGCTTTAGTTCTACTCAAACTTTCATCTTGCCTCCATTGTTCAATGCTTTTTAAATCTCCTGAGCGCAGTATTTCTGGCACAGCCCATCCTTTGTAACTGGCAGGTCTAGTGTAAACCGGAGGAGCTAATAATTGGTCTTGAAAGGAGTCACTCAAAGCAGAAGTTTCGTCGTTCAATACACCGGGTAATAAACGAATGATCGCATCGGCAAGTATGGCTGCTGGCAATTCACCCCCTGAAAGCACGTAGTCTCCGACGGAAATTTCTCGATCAACAATATGCTCTCTTATCCGTTCATCAATGCCTTTATAATGTCCTGCAATAATGATGATGTTTTCTTTTAAGGACAAGCTATTGCATAACGCTTGTTGCAGGGGCTCACCATCCGGACTCATATAGATGACTTCATCATACCTTCGCTGAGCTTTTAATGCCGTGATGCAACGGTCGATAGGTTCAATGCTCAATACCATTCCTGCACCACCACCAAAAGCATAATCGTCTACTGATTTTTGTTTATTGGTAGAGTAATCTCTGAGCTGATGGACATGGATTTCCACCAATTTTTTCTCTTGTGCCCTTTTAAGAATTGAAGCAGAGAATGGACTCTCTAAAAGTTCTGGCAAGACTGTGATGATATCAATGCGCATGGAAGTTCAATTTGCAGCAAAAATAATCGCATTTAAATGATGTAGCTCTTTTCTTAGCATGCTTAAATTTGGCGTCTATTAATTATGAGAAAGAAACGTAAAGAGAATATTCGCTATTTTCTGCTGCTTTTCCTGACTTTACTCTCGGCAACTGCTTATATTTCATACAATTATTATGTGAAAATTTTTCATGCCGTTGTAGACTTTGTGGAAGAGGAGCGCACCTTTTATGTGTACAGTGGTTGGTCATTCGAAGACCTATCCACCGCTTTGTTTGTAGAAGGAATCATTCAAAATCAAGAAAGTTTTCAGTGGGTGGCTGAAAAGAAACAATTTTCAACACCCAAAGCTGGGAAATATACCATTACGAAAGGATTGAGTAATAATGAGTTGATCAATTTATTCAGGTCAGGTCATCAAGAAACAATTCAGCTTACTTTCAATACGATACGAACAGCAGAAGAATTGGCTTCCAGGGTAGGTAAGCAGCTAGAATGTGACTCTTTGGAATTAATTCGGTTGATGCAATCTCCAGAGTATGCCAATAAATACGGATTCAACCCAGCAACTTTCTTCTGTATGTTTATTCCCAATACCTACGATTTTTACTGGAGCACCTCTGCTGAAGAATTCATTGCGAGAATGGCTGTTGAGTACAAAAAATATTGGACTGAAGATCGCAAGGAAAAGGCAAGAAGCATTGGTTTAAGTCAGTCAGAGGTCTCCATATTGGCATCCATTGTGCAAGCAGAACAGATGATCAGGGTTGATGAACGTCCTATGGTTGCAGGATTGTACATCAACCGCTTAAAACGAGGTATGCGTCTGCAATCAGACCCAACATTGGTGTACGCACTGGGCGATTTTAGTATAAATCGCGTACTCAATAAGCATAAAGTCATTGAATCTCCTTACAATACTTATAAATATGCAGGATTGCCACCAGGACCAATAAATCTTCCTGAGCTCTCTTCCTTGGAAGCGGTCCTTAATTATAAGCGACATGATTATATTTATATGTGTGCTAAAGCTGATTTTTCGTCCTATCATCATTTTTCAAAAAGTTTACGTCAGCACAATATCTATGCACGTCAGTATCAAAATGAGCTCAACAGAAGAAGAATAATGCAATAGATTCAATACATTTGTCGCCCATATTTTAAAAGAAAATCAATGTCGGCAATCAAGTTTGGTACAGATGGATGGAGAGCAATCATCGCAAAAGATTACACGGTAGACAATGTTGCTAGAGTATCATCAGGTACGGCAAAGTGGCTAATATCTAATTTTGAAGAACCCTCTGTTGTCATAGGACATGACTGTCGATTTGCAGGTGAAATGTTTGCAGAAACTGCAGCTATGGTCCTTGCTCAGCAAGGAATAAAAGTATACCTCGCAAAGGGTTTTGTGACTACACCTATGGTTTCATTAGGCACCTTGAAGCAAAGTGCATCTTTGGGCATTGTCATCACAGCATCGCACAATCCACCATCATACAATGGATTTAAGCTTAAGGGAAACTTTGGTGGACCACTTTTGCCGGAGCAAGTGCAAGAGGTTGAAAATTTAATTCCTGATGAAAATGACATTAACCTCTCTGTACTGAGAATGGATAAATTCGAATCCGAGGGACAAATAGAGTACCTAGATCTTGAAAGCATGTATGTGAATCATGTGGAGGAGAATTTCGACATGGAGTCGATTAGAAATAGCGACATGAATTTTGCATTTGATGCTATGTATGGGGCCGGACAGAATGTAATGAGAAGATTGTTGCCAGACCTTACATTTTTGCATTGTGAAGATAATCCTGGCTTCGAAGGACAAGCTCCTGAACCCATCCATAGAAACCTAACAGAATTTTCAGAACTGCTTAAGATTGCCGAGGGTAACCTTGATTGTGGTTTAGCGGTAGATGGTGATGCTGACCGTATTGGATTGTATAATTCTATGGGAGAGTTTATTGATTCTCATCACATTATATTGCTTTTAATCAATTACTTGGTGGAAGAAAAGAACATGAGTGGAAAGGTAGTAAATGCCTTTTCTGTATCACCAAAAGTGAAGAAATTATGCGATGTGTTTGGCTTAGACTATGAAGTGACGAAAATTGGGTTTAAATACATTGCTGGCCACATGGTTAAAGAAGATGTTTTGTTGGGTGGAGAAGAGTCTGGCGGAATTGCGATTAAGGGTCATATTCCCGAAAGGGATGGCATTTGGATGGGTTTGGTTATCTGGGAATACATGGTAAAGTCAGGCAAATCATTGGATGATTTGATCCAAGCTGTTTATGAAAAGGTTGGTGAGTTTAAGTTTGAACGCATTGATTTGCATTTAGAGGAGGAAACAAAACAACTTATCATGAAAAAATGCACTGCAGGAGATTATCAAAGTTTTGGTGATTATACTGTCAATAAAATAGAAAACACTGATGGGTTTAAGTTTTATTTTGACAATGATGAATGGGTGATGATTCGTCCTTCGGGTACAGAGCCGGTTTTGAGAACCTATGCCGAGTCATCTACCACAGAAGGTGCGTTCAAAATATTAAAGGCTACCCACAAGACAATACAAAACAATTAAAAAAGGGCCTAAACCAACAAAGTTGTTTTAAGCCCTTTCCCGCTTAACAAGAGAGTTCACAAATTAATCGTTAGTAATCACAAATCTTTGATTCTAATCCATCCTGTGTACGGGATTTCTCTGCCCTCTTCACTTGTAAGAGTTGCTTTCCAAATGTAAAGTCCTGGATTTTGTAATTCGCCAGTATTGTTTATCCTACCATTCCATGGTTTATGCACAGAATTGGTTTGGAAGAGTACGTTACCTGTTCCTGAATAAATCACCATACTGAATGCTTCATCTCGCAGCAGAAATGCCTCTGGCATAAAGTCATCATTTAAGCCGTCGCCATTCGGCGTAAAATCCTTTTCCACTGTAGGATCAAAATCTCGAATTACAGCAACAGGCTTGCTTACTTTTGATGTACATCCATTGTGAAAGGTTTCAATTAAAGTGACATCAAATACTCCGCTATTGTTAAATGTATGTGAGAATTTCGAGCTTTGCGATGAGTGCTCTGTGTCTTCGATGATCCAATCAAATTTTTCTCCAATAGCATGATTTGCCTCAAACTCTACAGTATAATCTTCAAAAGGGGAGGTGAAGTCCTTGTAAGTAAAATTGGTTTGGTCAACTTCGTCAATGTATATGATTTCTTTATGATGTATGATCTGATCTCCTTGCAAATTCTCAACTACCCTTACTTTGTAGTTACCAGAAAAATCGGGAGAAAATGATAAGTTTAGAGAGTTGGATGACCATGATGATTTCTCATTGCCCCTTTCAACGTGATCTACCTTGATCTCAACATTGTTGATTGGTTTCCCTTCAATTTTTGCTTCTATATTGATGGTATTCCCAATACATCTGTTTTTTGAGATATGAATACCCACGAATGATAGCTCATTTTCTTGGGTTTCTTCCGCTTCTGCATTAGGTTGCTCCCTTGATGTAAGTATTGAAGGATTGTCTTTAGTGAGTTGTGTGTTTGATTTTTCTATTTCTTGAGAAGCTTCAGGATGTTTTTTGTTGGTTTTGGGAGTTGAATTGGCTGCAATTTTAGTTGTCTCCTTTTGATTTTGATTTACCTCTTGATCTAATTCTTTTTGTGCGTTATTCTCTTGATTTTTGTGAGGATCAACAGCAGTAATTTTGTCTGATTTGATTTCGGTATCACGAGAAGTATTTTTTATTTGATTCGATTGATATTGAATAAAGTCTTTGCTGTGCGTTTTGTTTTTTTCAGCGATTGTGGGTTGATCACTTAGAAAATAAACTACAGAAGCTATAGTAATCAATGCTGCCGCTGCCTTAAAGGATGTGCCAAACTTAGACCAAAACGACTTTTTAGGCAATCGATCTTCAATGGCGATCCAATCTGCTTCTTTGAACTCAAATGACGCCTCGTTCAATTTTTCTCGAAGCAGCAGTTCCTCTTTATTTAAATTATTTTTCATTCCTCAGTTGTTCTAGGATCATTTTTTTCAAATTCTTTTTGGCTTTTGATAGGTTCGATTTTGAAGTTCCTTCACTTATGCCTAACTCATCTGCAATTTCTGCATGAGAATAGTCATCCATCACGTACAAACTAAAGACTGTACGGTAAACTGGTGAGAGTTCTTGAACATATTGAAGCAATTGTTTCACACCTACTCCTTCAAACATATTCTCACCTTCGTTTTCATCAGCAATGTCTGTTTCCTCAATAGAGGTTTCACTGATGGCAAATTTGTTTTTGTTTTTTCGATAATGGTCAATCGCATTGTTCACCATTATTCGTCGAACCCAACCTTCCAAAGAACCATTAAAATTGAACCTTTCAATTTTTTCAAAAACTTTGATGAACCCCTCTTGAAAGAGATCATGAGCATCTTCAGGCCTGCGCGCATAGCGGTAACAAATGGCCATCATTTTACCGTACATATGTTTATACAGTAATTTTTGATACTTGGTATTTCGGGAGATACAGCCTTCAACTAATTCCTCAACCTGTTCTTTATCCGAAAAATCCATCCAAGTCTTTGTGGGTTAAAGACGCTAAGTTATATAAAGGTTGCCTTGATCTCTTAAAATAAAATGCCTTAAAAGTGGGTTTTAAGACTTAGAGAATACATGTGCAATGAGTAATTTAGCCAACCTAAAATTTAAACACTAAATAAATGAAAGTTACCATAGTTGGAGCAGGAGCAGTTGGCGCTAGTTGTGCTGAATACATTGCCATTCAAAACTTTGCCTCTGAGGTTGTAATTGTTGACATCAAAGAGAATTTTGCAGAAGGTAAAGCAATGGACCTCATGCAAACATCATCCTTGTTAAAGTTTGATACAAAAATTATTGGAAGTACAAATGACTATGCTAAGACAGCTGGATCGGATGTAGCAGTAATTACCTCAGGCATTCCTCGTAAACCAGGAATGACAAGAGAGGAGTTGATAGGAATTAATGCAGGCATTGTAAAATCTGTTTCTGAAAATTTAGTGAAGCATTCACCTAATGTAATCATTATTGTAGTGTCAAATCCTATGGATACTATGACGTATTTGGCACACAAGGTAACAGGATTAAGCAAGAATCGTATCATTGGTATGGGCGGAGCACTAGACAGTGCAAGGTTTAAGTTTAGATTGGCAGAAGCAGTCGAATGCCCTCAATCTGATGTCAATTGCATGGTTATCGGAGGTCATTCAGACACTGGAATGTTGCCTTTAACCCGCTTAGCCACCCGAAATAGTGTAAACGTTTCTCAATTTTTAAGTGAAGAACGTTTGGAAGAAGTGGCCAAGGCAACCATGGTTGGAGGAGCTACATTAACCTCAATGCTTGGCACAAGTGCTTGGTATGCGCCAGGTGCAGCAGTTTCTGTTATGGTGCATGCGATCGCAACTGATGCGAAGAAGATGTTTCCATGTTCTGCCTTTTTAGATGGGGAATATGGATTGTCTGACATTTCAATTGGTGTGCCTTGCATCATAGGTAAGGAAGGCTTAGAAAAAATAGTTGAAATAGAATTGTCTGAAGCAGAACGTAACAAACTCTCTGAAAGTGCAGCAGCGGTTTCAAAAACCAACACACTTTTAGAGGTTTAGAGCAAGCTTCAATTTATAAAAGAAAAGGGGAATGATGCATTCCCCTTTTTTTATTCCTTTCAATTGATTAACGCTGAATGACGATTTTTTTAGATAAATGCTGCAAGTTATTCGTTAATTGAAGTAAGTAAATCCCGTTGGGCAATCGAGAATGGTATTGAAATTCTCCAAGAATAGAAATGTCCTTCTCCTCCATAACTTGACCTTTTAGTGTCCTGATTACTAATATGTATTCTTTATTCTTTTTCATTGTTGTCCGATAAAAATTGAAATCACTTAAATAGTTGTCTAAATGAGCCTATTTTATTGAAACCAATTTCTGCACTCTATACAGAACCCTCCTATGGGGCAAAAGGCTTAATTGCCCGATGTATTTTGTGGTTATGTCCTCCTATTTGTCTTCTGGATTTTTTAAGAATTTGAACAAGTCAATATAAGTCATCAAATGATGTCGAATAACATACATCATATTGGAGTATGCCCATTTCCTTTGTGCTTTTCGTTGAATGACAATCATTATGAGTTTAATAATTAAGCTTACCAAAAGTTCAATTTTCTCATCCTTTAGGACACCATCATTGATCTTATCGGGAATATCAAACTCTTCGAGGCTTGTATAGCGAGCATTGTCCTTCTGTCTGCTTACAAAGTAAAAATCGTTCAATGTCCATTCATGGTATTGCTGATAATCAACGTATCCTTTATCAAAAACTACATAGGAGCCTTTTTTTAGGTCAAGGTCTTTTAAAAAGATATGATCATGTGTAGCTGCACTAGGAAATTTAATCATACAGGGTACGTCCTCCATAGCATTTATCATGGTATGTATCTTTATACTGCCTTTCTTTTTGCCAGTAATAGGGTTACGACCAACTCCTTTAAGAATGTCGCTAAAGAGTGTTATTGTTGAAGAATCAACAATTTTAAGATCTTTTACGGCGGGTTCTGAAGCTCTGCTGTCCGATAAATATCTTTAGGGAAATGAAATTTAAAACCTGTTTGATAATAGGATGCCCGCTAAAATTTTTACTTTTATTCATAAATTGAGTTTTGTAGTAAAACAAGATAAAAAAGAGGGACTTCCTTTTTAGGAGATCCCGTTTTTAATTTCTTTTATCGGACACTACTGACAATGATTATCGAATAAGAGATAATTGATTGTGTATTCAGAAGGGAAGTTCTATATTTGCAGGCTTCAAAAAAATACAATTTTTTAACTAGAATATCATGCAGAATAAGGGTTTAATATGGACATTCATTGTTCTCCTTTCACTTGCTTGCATCTATCAATTATCTTTTACATGGATAGCAATAGGTGTAGAGAATGACGCAAAGGACTTTGCTAACGGATCTATTGAGAAAGAAGAACAGTACTTAGATTCCATTGGTGGAGAGTCTGTTTATCCGCTCTTTGATTACAGTTACAATGAAGTAAAAAAGAACGTACTCAATTTAGGACTTGATCTAAAAGGTGGTATGAACGTTACACTTGAGGTTTCAGTAGCTGATGTAATCCGCGCTCTTTCATCTTACAGTGAAGATGAAGATTTCCAAAAAACCATAGAGCTTGCAAAGCAAAAACAAAAGGGAAGCCAAGAGAACTTTGTTCAATTATTTGATGAGTCATGGTCCGAAATTGCACCTAAAAAGCAACTAACTTCTATTTTCTATACGCTAGAAAATAAAGACAACATAGATCGAAATGCAACAAACGAAGAAGTAATCGATTTTCTCAAAGGAGAGACTGATGCTGCATTTGATAGAACATTTGAGGTCTTGAGGACTAGGGTCAATTTATTTGGTGTCGCTCAACCAAACATTCAAAAATTAGAGGCCTCTGACCGTATTTTGGTTGAGTTACCAGGCGTAAAAAACAAAGAACGAGTAAGACAATTGCTTCAAGGTACAGCAAAGCTAGAATTCTGGGAAACATACGATAATGCTGAGATATATCCTTACCTCGCACAAGCCAATGATAAATTGAACCTTTTGCTATCAGATCAAACTGAAGAGGAGGAAGTTGCAGATAATGCCGATTCTTTGCTCATGAGTGATAAGAATAAGGAATTAGAGATTGCTAGTGAGTTAAGCTCAGACAGTATTGCGGGAACAAGCCTTGATACAGTTAAGGATGATTCAACCGCTGAATCTTCCTTGCTCGATCAATTAGGAGCCAATGATACAACATCTGCAGACTCTTCGTTAGCCGATCAATCTTTTGAGGATTTTGCTAAAGATAATCCACTTTTTGCAGTATTGTCGCCTTCAATATACCAGAACCAACAAGGCAGTTACTCACCTGGTGAGGGCCCAGTTGTTGGTATAGTTGCCATTAAGGATACAGGAAAAGTCAATGATTTTTTGGGAATGTCAGAGATAAAGCAAATATTCCCTAAAGATTTAAGGCTTTTGTGGACTGCAAAGCCATTTGATGATGAAGAGCAATTCTTGCAGTTGATTGCAATCGAAGTGACAAGTCGTGACGGAAAGGCGCCACTCGAAGGTGATGTGATTACAGATGCTTTTCAAGATTTTGGACAATTTGGTGGAAGACCGGAGATCACAATGAAAATGAATACGCTCGGGGCAAAGACTTGGAAAAGATTGACTGGCGACAATATTGGAAAAAGCGTTGCGATTGTATTGGACGATTTTGTGTATTCATTTCCAAACGTTAACTCTGAAATTTCAGGAGGTGTTTCTAGTATAGAAGGAGATTTTACAATAGAGGAAGCGAAACTTATAGCCAATATTTTGAAAGCGGGTAAGCTGCCTGCTCCTGCTAAAATTGTAGAAGAAGCAGTGGTGGGTCCCTCTCTTGGACAAGAAGCCATTAACTCAGGTTTAAACTCCTTCTTGATTGCCTTAGTGATTGTATTGCTTTACATGATTTTCTATTACGGCAAAGCTGGAATAGCCTCAAACATTGCATTGTTGGCGAACTTGTTTTTCATCATCGGAGTCCTAGCCTCAACAAACATTGCACTTACCCTCCCTGGAATTGCAGGTATTGTATTGACAATAGGCATTTCAGTGGATGCTAACGTACTCATTTATGAGCGTATTCGGGAGGAGCTCCGTGCCGGCAAAGGAGCGCGATTAGCCATTACCGATGGGTATAAGAATGCATACTCCTCTATTATTGATGCAAACGTTACTACACTTCTAACTGGCATTATTTTATGGTTCTTTGGAACAGGTCCGGTCGAAGGTTTTGCAAAAACACTTGTGATCGGTATCATTACGTCTTTGTTTAGTGCAATTTTTATTACCCGTTTAATTTTTGCATGGAGATTAGACAACAAGAAAAAAATTACTGTTGCTACAAAGATGACGGAAGGAGCCTTTCAAAATCTCAAATTGAATTTGGTTGCAAAAAGAAAGACCTATTACATTATTTCAGGAATAATCATTTTAATTGGAGTAGGGTCTTTTATCACGAGAGGCTTATCGTATGGAGTTGATTTTACAGGAGGAAGAACATACCTTGTGAGGTTTGATGAAAGCGTTTCTACGGTTGACATAAGAAACTCTCTGTCTACAACATTTGTAACGGATGATGGAGTTAAACTTGCCCCTGAGGTGAAAATCTTTGGTGAAGACAATCAAGTGAAGATAACTACCAGTTACCTCATTGATAATGATGAGCCAGAAGCAGACGATTTAGTTGAGTCGAGGTTGAATGAAGGTCTAGACGGAATCGGTAACTCTTATGAGATCATGAGTTCTCAGAAAGTCGGTCCAACCATTGCTGATGACATTAAGAAATCTGCTGTATGGGCAGTCTTGTTCTCATTGGTGATTATTTTCCTATACATTTTGTTTAGGTTTCGAAAGTGGCAATATGGCTTAGGAGCGATCGCAGCAATATTCCACGATGTTCTTGTTGTATTGGCTGTGTTCTCAATTGCATATGGCTTCTTGCCTTTCTCTTTAGACATTGATCAGGCTTTTATTGCTGCGATTCTTACTGTTGTAGGGTATTCGATCAATGATACCGTGGTGGTTTTTGATAGAATTCGAGAATATTTGAATTCTTACAAAAAGCGAGAAATGAAAGAAGTCATAAATGACGCACTTAACAGCACTTTGAGCAGAACTGTAAATACTTCATTAAGTACCTTCTTTGTGTTGTTGATGATATTCATCTTCGGAGGTGAAGTAATCCGTGGATTTTCTTTCGCATTACTCGTAGGAGTTGCTGTCGGAACTTATTCATCACTTTGTGTTGCTACTCCTATAGTGGTGGACCTAGCCTCAAAAACAGATGGTTTGACGAAGAAGTCTAAAAAGTAAACAAACCGTAATATATAAATGTAAAGCCTCGTTGATGTAAAATTGACGGGGCTTTCTTTAATTTTGGAGTTCATACAACATTCACATGGTACTTTTATTTTTTTCCACACAAGAACTTATAATGGTTGGCATCATAGCTGTATTGTTGTTTGGTTCAAAAAAAATACCTGAGTTGGCGAGAGGAGTTGGAAAAGGGATTAGAGAATTCAAAAATGCCACAAGTGATATTCAAGAAGAGATCCGTAAAACAACAAACGAAATCAACGAGCAGGCGGATGTTACGAAAAAGAAACCCAAAGAAAATTCAAACAAGCCTGATCAAAACTAGTGGAATACCTGCAGTTAATACTGGGATTGGTCGCACTTATTGCTGGTGGGGAATTTTTAGTCAGAGCGTCAATTAAACTCGCCTTACGCCTTAAAATATCTGCCTTGGTAATAGGAATGACAGTTGTGTCATTTGGCACTTCTGCTCCTGAATTGTTAGTGAGTTTAGAGGCCGCGTTGAGTGGTCATCCCGATGTAAGTATTGGTGCCGTAATTGGCTCTAACATCTCCAACCTTGGTCTAGTGTTAGGCATCACAGTAATAATTTTCCCTATTGCTGTCAACAAAGATTCTATTAAGGTAGATTGGCCTTTAATGATGTTAGCGAGCATTCTCTTTTATTTTTTCGCCTTGGATGAGCAGCTGGTTTTTTATGAAGGCTTAGTACTATTTAGCATATTGGTGCTTTTTACCAGTTGGTTAATGTTGCGGTCAAGAAAAGAAGGATTGATAGTGAGTGCGGTACAAGAAGTTTCAGAACAAAAAGACAATGCGCCGGTGTGGAAAGATATTTTGGTTCTTCTTTTGGGTTTGATTGGGCTTTACTTTGGGGCAGAATGGCTAATTGAATCAGTGGTTATTATCGCTAGGAATTTCGATATCAGTGAGAAGTTTATCTCGGTTTCAATAGTGGCTTTTGGAACAAGTTTGCCTGAATTGGTCACTTCAACTGTGGCTGCTTTTAGAAAGGAAACCGACATCTCCATAGGAAATCTAGTCGGATCAAATGTGTTTAATATTTTGGCCATCCTTGGCATAACTTCGATGGTTCATCCGATAAGTGTCAATCCAGGAATCAATTCGTTTGATGTTTATTATATGCTCGGGATATCTGCTATTTTGTTGCCGCTAATGCTGCTAAAAAGAAAGCTAAATGCATCAAAAGGCGCAATTCTGCTAGTTCTTTATCTAATATATATTGGAATTGTGGTGTCGATTGAGTTGTAATTTTGTTTTTTTCTTTTTTTGCACAAAAATTTAGGGGGTGTTGAAAAATAATTTATCGTTTTTTTAACGACACCCCCCTAAATTTGAATTATTTTTGCTCAAATTATTACAAAATAAAGAAATGGCAACAATTCGCTTTCAAGCATTGCAAGATTCTTTTTCAAGAACAGTTCGTTCAGTGACTCCTCCCTCAGTAAAGGTGTCCGATTATTATGCAACAAATGTTTTCGATACTAAAGTTATGGCGGAGTACATGCCAAAAGATATTTTTCAACAAGTTAATCAATCTATCCACGATGGAAAAAGAATTGATCGCAAGTTCACAGACACCGTTGCTGCTGCGATGAAAGCATGGGCTATTGAGAAAAATGTAACACATTATACTCATTGGTTTCAACCCCTTACAGGAACCACTGCAGAAAAACACGATGCATTTTTTGAGCCTTTGAATGAAGGGAACGTAATTGAACAATTTGATGGTGGACAATTGGCCCAACAGGAACCTGATGCCTCAAGTTTGCCACACGGCGGGATAAGAAATACATTTGAGGCTCGAGGGTATACGGCTTGGGATCCTTCATCTCCTGCATTTATTATTGGGAAGACTTTATGTATTCCTACCATTTATATTTCCTACACAGGGGAGGCCTTGGATTATAAAACACCTTTATTAAAAGCGCTAGATGCTGTAGACAAAGCAGCCGTAGATGTATGTAAATATTTTGACAAGAATGTCAAAAAGGTCACTGCAACACTTGGTTGGGAACAAGAGTATTTTTTGGTTGATAAGTCACTTTTTGCAGCACGTCCTGACCTTGTATTGACCGGGAGAACAGTTTTT